>WRMT01000040.1 GCA_009777005.1 Methanobrevibacter sp.
TCTATTATTAATTCTAATTTGAATAATAATTCTGCTGGTACTGATTATGGTGGTGCTGTTTATCAGAATAGTGCTACTGGTGGTACTTTGGTTGTAGATAATTCTACTTTGAGTAATAATACTGCTGTTGATTCTGGTGGTTCTATTTATTCTAAAGCGAATAATGTTTCTATTACTAATAATTCTACTTTGAGTAATAATACTGCTAGTAATGGTTCTGGTGGTGCTGTTTATCATGATGGTGCTGGTGTTTTGGATGTTGTGGGTTCTGTTTTGAATAATAATACTGCTGGTGTTTCTGGTGGTGGTATTTATTCTGAATCTAATGAAACTTCTATTATTAATTCTAATTTGAATAATAATTCTGCTGGTACTGATTATGGTGGTGCTGTTTATCAGAATAGTGCTACTGGTGGTACTTTGGTTGTAGATAATTCTACTTTGAGTAATAATACTGCTGATGTTTCTGGTGGTTCTATTTATTCTAATGCGGATAATGTTTCTATTACTGATAATTCTATTTTGAGTAATAATACTGCAAGTAATGGTTCTGGTGGTGCTGTTTATCATAATGGTACTGGTACTTTAGATGTTGTGGATTCTATTTTGAATAATAATACTGCTGGTGTTTCTGGTGGTGCTATTTATTCTGAATCTAATGAAACTTCTATTATTAATTCTAATTTGAATAATAATACTGCTAGTACTGATAATGGTGGTGCTATTTATCAGAATAGTTCTACAGGTGGTACTTTAAATGTTAGTGAATCTGTTTTGAATGGTAATACTGCTAGTGTTTCTGGTGGTGCTATTTATTCTAATGCTGAGGAAACTACAATTTTTGGTTCTACTATGAGTAATAATGCTGCTAATACTGGAACTGGTGGTGCTATTCACCAAGAAAGTCCTAATTCTGGATTCTTGGATGTTAGTGATTCTGACTTTGATAATAATTTTGCAGGTATTGATGGCGGATCTATTCGTTCTAATGCTGAAAATAATTATTTCAATCATGTTAATGTTACTAATTCTGATGCTGGAGTCAATGGTGGTGGTATCTATCATGATGGTAATGGTACTTTAAGTATTGTAAATGAATCTAATGTTACTGGTAATTTTGCTAATAAAAGTGGTGGTGGTGTTTATTCAGATACTGCTACTCTGGTTATTGTAGATAACTCTACAATTAAAGGTAATTTTGCTAATGCTGGTAACGGTGGAGGTATTCATTATGGTAATAATGGAACATTGAATATTAATAATTCTATTATTTCTGATAATACTGCTCTTAATACTAGTGCTACTCAAGATGGTAGAGGTGGTGGTGTTTGGACAAATGCTTCTGATGTTATTGTTGACCATTCTCACTTTATTAATAATACTGCTGGTCGTAATGGTGGTGGTATTTATTATGTTGAAGATGGTAATTTCAATATAACTAACACTACTTTCGCTAATAATACTGCTGGTATAAATGGTGGTGGTATTTATTCTAATACTACTAATTTCACTATTATTGGTTCTTATTTCTATGATAATGAAGCTAAAACTAATAATGGTGGAGGTATTCACTATCATAATCCAGATGGTACACTTGATGTTACTGGTTTAATATTCATTGGTAATATTGCTGGTGAGAATGGTGGTGGTGTTTGGACAAATGCTACTACTGTTATAGTAAACCATAATCTCTTTAGTAGTAACCATGCTGGAAATCAAGGTGGTGCTATTTATTATACTGAAGAGGGTAATTTTACTGTAGAAAACACTAATTTCACTTATAATACTGCTGGTAATTATGGTGGTGGTATTTTTACTAATACTACTAATTTCACTGTTACTGGTTCTATCTTTATTGGCAATACTGCTGGTATTGATGGTGGTGGTGTTCATTATGATAATTCAGAAGGTATGTTCAATATCACTGATTTAACATTTAGTGGTAATACTGCTGGTGAAAAAGGTGGTGGTGTTTATACTAATGTTAAAAATTTCTATGTGATTGATTCTCGCTTCTATGGAAATGGTGCTGCTTATGGTGGTGGTATTTACTTCTATGGAGATACCTTAAACGTTACTAACACTACTTACAGAGGTAATACTGCAACTATAAATGGTGGTGGTCTTTGGACTGATTCTGGTTCTATAGACATATTACTGTCTGAGTTTGTAGCTAATTACGCTGGTCAAGATGGTGGAGCTATTTACCAAAATAATAGTACTAGTGTAAGTTATTTGAATATTATTGATAGTTTACTATCTGATAACTATGCTCGTCGTGATGGTGGTGCTGTTTGGAGTAATGGTAATAATGTTACTATTAATAATTCAACCTTAAAGAGTAATACTGCAGGTCGTTTTGGTGGTGCTTACTATAATACAAATGGTCTTTCTAATCTATTGATTGGTCAGTCTATTTTGAATTTTAATTACGCTAACCAAGGTGGTGCTGTGTATACTAATGCATTATCATCTCTGATTACTCGTTCTACTTTGAATAGTAATTATGCGTATAATACTGCTGGTGCTGTTTATCAGTTTGGTAATGGTTATTTAACTATTGGTCATTCTAATTTAACTGGTAATGAGGCGTATTTCTCTGCTGGTGCTTTGTATACTAGTGTTGGTACTACTGTTGAGTATTCTAATTTCACTGATTCAGTGGCTAAGAATTTCTATGGTGGTGCTATTTACAATGTAGATGGAGAACTACGTGTTTTCTTCTCTGACTTCATTGGAAATACAGCTATGGTATACGGTGCTGCTATATATAATTATGAAAATTGCCGCTTAGTGGTTGCAAGTTCAAACTTTATTAATAATACTGGTATAAAAACTAGTAATAAACCTAATTATGGGCTTGTTAATATTGAAGATCATGTTGGAGCTATAGCTAATTTCGGTCGTGCTGAAATTACTGGTTCTTACTTTACTGGTAATGCTTTATGTATAGCTGATTATGGTAATATGTTTGTAACTCAAAGTAATTTCACTAATAATAGGTGGGCTTTACTTTTAGCTGGTACTAATAGCCATATTTTTACTAACACTTTTGTTAATAATAATTTGTTTGCTAATGTAACAACTGCTGGTAAGGAGAATGTGATTAATTATAATCGTATTGTTGTTCCTTTCGGTGGTAAAGCTTTGTTAAACTATGGTTTAAATACTGATGCAGATTACAATTGGTGGGGTCAAAATAACTTTACTAACCTCATCTATGGTATTGAATTGAAAAATTGGTTTGTAATGTATATTCAAACTGATATTCAACCACAAAACTTTGTAAATCCTGGTCAGACTTTAACTTACACATATTATTTCGAGTTAAATACTAAAGATCCATGGAATCGTAACTACTTACCTGTATTCTATGCTGATATTAACCATAATGGTACTAAGCATGAACAAATTTTAGCTACTAGTGGTCCACGTACTTGGAGTGCTTACTTCGGTACTACTGACTATTTCTATGCTACAGCTATATTAGATCATGAAGTTTCAAGCTTCAATGTAAATAATTATAGTACTATCTTAAAGGTTGATAGTCTCAATGCTCGTGTAGGTGAAACTGTTATTTTAACTGCTACTTTAACTGATGCTTATGGTACTCCTATGGTTTATCGTAAGGTTAGCTTTTATGTATATGGTGTTTTAATTGGCAGTTCATTTACCAATTTAGATGGTGTTGCTTCTTTACCTTATAAAGTTACTAGTGCTGGTGTATTCCCTGTGAATGCTTATTTCAATGGAGATAAATATACTTCAGGTTACTATATTGTCGATCCACCTTTAACTGGTGAGGGTTGGTATCATGCTACTGCTAGTGTTTCTGGATTTTTAAGAGTTTCTGATGAGACTATTAGGATTGCTACTAGATTCAATAATGGTACTGTAAATGCTTCTAATGCAAATATTGTTACTGTTCAAGGTTCTAGATTAAGCTTTACCTATACTGTTCGTAATTTAAATGCAAGTACAGTTGATTTGGCAGTTAAATTTGTCATTCCAGCTGGTTTGAAAATTGTTAAAGCTGTAGCTTACTATCAAAATGGTAGTGTTATTCGCAATAGCTCTATTTCAAGATTTGCTTTTAATAATAAAACTAATACTTTGACTTGGTATATTTCTGCTTCTAAAGAAGGTTATTTAACTATTAATATTACTTTAAAATCTTCAAAAGCTGGTAAATATACTATTAAACCTGTAATTACTAGTAAAGATGCTAAACTTAATGTTAGTACTGGTAGTATTAAGATTAGAGTTCTTAAGCTTCCTGATCTTGTGATTACTAAGGTTAAAAAAGTAAAAGGTACTTATAGGATTACTGTTAAAAATAAAGGTCAAGTCGCTTCTAGTAAAACACGTCTTCAATTAATCTGTGGTTGTAAAGATTACCATAGATCAGTTGCTATTAAATCTTTAGCTCCTGGTAAATCAGCTACTTATACTCTTACTTTCCCATATAAGGGAAGAAACCATGTTAAATATGCTGTAGTCAACTACAACAAAAAGGCAGTTGAATCTATTTATAAAAACAACATTTATAAAGTAGGTAAAATATGAAGAATATCATATTGATACTAAAACAGAAAATTTATAAAATTATCCCTATTTAAAGGGCTATAAAGGAAATTTTTATTCTTCTTTTCCTTTTTCTTTCATTCTTTTTTTTCACTTTTTTAAATTTTATTTTTCTCTTTTTCTTTCCAATTTTTTTAGAAATTTTACTAACTTTTCACACTTTCCTCGAAAATACTTATTTAAACAAGATGTATTTCATCAATCCATTGAAAACTGGATCTTTAGGGAAGATAGAAGGGAAATTTCTAAACTTAAAATGTTTCTAAGAGATTATAGTTTTGATGTTCAATGGGTTAAAAACTACTAACAATGGAAATATTGCTATTATGATAGTGTAAAGTTGTTGGATCCTGTGAAAAATTTTTTTCTAGAGAATTGTTATTTTTCAATATAATCCTTGGAAAATTAAATAATAATTTTTAAGAGCCAAAAACTTCACTTCCCCCGAAAATTGTATAAACTAACTCAATATATATTTGATTCGAATCCTGAAATAATATTTTAAAGGGAAAATTCAGCAGTTCTAGGCAAATATCTGATAAAAAAATATTTAAAATAAAAAAAAAATGTTTATCATATTCAAATCCATCATAAAAAGGCAAAACGATGAATTCAAAAAAATAGATGATAGTGAAGAAATCGGAAGAAAATAAAAAAAAAATATTAAATGGGATAGCCTTTCTATTTAAAAAACAATGACAATATATGAAATTCTAGGAAAATATCTAAGAGATCCTTGAAATATTTTTGTTTATATCAAAATGCCTATCAAAACTTACAATCTCTTTTATTTTCAAATCTTCCATTATACTCATGAAAACAAAGTCAAAGAAAGGTAACCTTTTATTAAAGTCAATAGTTTTTCTCAAAGCATCATCATACATGTGACTATCTTCAAGAATAGTATAATCATCTTTTAATATTTTGTAGGTCTTTTCTATTCTTTCCTTATCAATTTTTAATTTAGTATTTAAGAGGTTTATAGTTTCAGCTATAATCAATTTAGAAATTATTTGTTTTTCGCTTTCAATATCTTTTGCTATTTCCAATGCTCGTTCATGATGTTCTTCTTCTTCAATATAAAAAGAAACTAAATAATTTGTATCTAGAAATATCATTAATCTCCACTTCTCATTTCTCGTACAAGTTCTACTGCATTAAAAGGTTTACACCCTTTAATCATTCCTGCAGATTTCATCCTTCTTTTAGGATCATGATTATAGGTGTCTTTATTAGTTATTAAATGTTCTGGTATTTTTGGTTCGGATTCTTCAATTCCTTTAGCTATAAGATCATTAATAACTTTATTTTCAGTAGTATTCTCTCTTTTAGCTATCTTGCTAATGGTTTTTAATAAATCTGGTTTAATGTTTATTGTTTCAACACTCATGAAATCTACCCTTTATTATATTATATTAAATAATATACATAATTTTTTCTTTAAAATCGTTCCCAAATGTAAGTCAATTATAGTATTTCATTTATCTCCTCTTCATTTGATTCCTCTAATTTAATAAATTTTAAATCAACATTATATTCTCTTTTGGCTGGAGTTTCAAATTTAAAATGATTATCATCTTATGTACTTTATTTAGTACTCCTGACACACCTCTTTAAAGATTTGATATTATGGTATCAACAGTTAATTTATCTTATTAATAATACTATTATATGAATTAATATTATAAATAATTTATTGTTTTTCTAAAATTTAATAAATATTAATATAATGATTTACTTTTTTAAAAAAATTATTTTGGATATTTTATCCTTATTGATTAAATTGATAGTGTAAAGTTGTGGGATCCTGCGAATTTTATTCTTAAAAATGATTATTTTTCATTATGATCATTGGATAATTAAATAATAATTTTCAAGAGTCAAAAACGTTACTTCCTCGTATTTACAAGTAGATTCAAAGTATAATACAATAGTGGCTAATAAAGTATTTTTTCATGAGAAATCAGAAACTATTGAATAGTTTTTGAAGAAAAATCTCTTTAATCAAGATAGGAAATCTATTGTAAGTGATTTAACTAAAAATTATAAGTCTATAATATAATCAATATGTAAATCATCAATGGTGTAAAGGTGGAAGACTTTGATTAGCTAGACTTGTATTTACAATAGCTTATTAATGAATATGCGTATCTTCCTACTGCTACTCAAATCATGTTATCTGAGTTAATTATCCCATATTTCAAGACTTTAATTTGTTTTTGAGATATTAATGTGGAAAAACCAATCATCTCAGTGAAAACATATTTAATAAGACATATTCTAAGAATATTAAGATATAATGTAAAACTGAAGAAGATATCGAAATTTGTTTTGCTATTAAAGAAAGGAGATATGAAGAACGAAATGTAAATTTCTAGCAGGAAATTTTTTGTCACTCGCTTTAAAAATGAGAAAGTTTATATCAAATAAATTAAAAATATTTATTTATACTATATAAATTAATTTCTTCAAAAAAGAGTCTAAGTGGTGATTTGGTATCAATGATTTCAACACAGACCAATTAGCTAGAATATTGAGAAAAATTAGAAAACTAGATTCTGTTAGTATTTATGAAACAAAACATTGTCAAAAAAGATTTCTAGAAATCAGAAGAATGTGATCGAAAAACTGTTTATAACTTATTAAAAAACTCAGTTCCTGAAGGAAATAATAAGACATCATCAAATACTTTTAAAGTCATTTATGAACATCCAAATTTGGAAAATGCTGATATTTATGTTATAATTGCTATATTAAATATGGAAACTATTAAATTAATAACTGTTTATGTCCATTCTAGTTCTAGGAGAATAAAATAATGTTAGAGAATAAAATATTTGAAGTCGAATATGAATATGATGGGGATGCTGATGCAATATTCATTAAAAAGAAAATTGATTACAAATATAAGATTTCTGTTGAATTAAATAATAATATTATAATGGATTTTGATAAAAAAAGCAAACCAGTAGCTATTGAAATTTTAAATGCTTCTACTGTATTAGCTATTGATAAATGTAGTTTAAAAAATATCACTGATTTAAAATTAACTGTAATTGTTAATAAAGATATTATTTGTGTTGATGTTAAAATTATTGTAAATGTTCACAATAAAAAAAATGAGTTATCCTTATACTCATCTACTACTAATGATATGAGTATGCCTGTTTTTCCTGCTGAATTAGCTACGGCATAATTATATATATTTTTTATAGTATTAGCTGATTATTTCAAAGATTAATGATTATTTTGTTTTCTATTTTTTTATAATTTTTTCACATTATTATTTGTTCTTTTCAGTTCTTATTTTATCGTTCTAAAATTATTGTAAATATGATTTACATCTTTTTTTTGTATCTATTTTTATCCGATTTTTGTTGAATGTAGCTGAATTGCTTTTTATCAGTTTTATTATATATTCATTTCTATTAGGAAATTGTTTTGCAAAAGATAAGTCTTTTGAATCTAGGAATCTTCGACCAGCTTCGTAAAATCTTCTGATATTCCTTCTTTTAGAGCATATCTAGAAGGAAAAGAAGAATCATCAACAAATTGCATCTCTCCTTCTTTGAAAAAATTTTCATCTTTGTTTGTTTTATAAAATTCATTGTCTTTTTCAATAACTTTAATATATTCTCTAGAATGAGACAACCTATTATTTCTTAAATTTCCGTTTGATTTAAATTCATCAAGAATATGGAAAGCTTCGTGTCTAACTGTATTGAGATAATCATTTAGGACTTTTCTACTTCGCACTGGCAATATTTTTTTCATTGTTTTTGGATATTCAAATATATGTATATCTTTTGAATCAGAAGCAAGAAACCCCTCTGTAACATTAGTTTCACTTACTTTTGTGTATTTGCTCACATTAATACTTTTAATATTCTTTTGCAAAGCTGAAAATCATGATTTAACTTCATTATATTACTTTTTTTAAGAAGCAATATTGATATTGATGGAAAATAATAAAAAATAGGTAAAAAGCCAAAAAAATAATTGAAAATTTTAAAAAAGTTATTTAAAGAGAAAAAATTTTTTTAGGAGAATTTTTCAAAGACAACAATGTTAAAAAAAAAGATGATAAGAAAAAGAAGCAATGTATGTTGATAATGAATACTTAAAAATTGAATTTTCATATAGATGAAGAATTTAAATCTGTATTTGAGTTTAAACAACTTAAAAAAGAATTAATGAAGAATCATAGAGATTAAAAAAAGTTAAAGTATTGTTTGGGATGTTGATGAACTTGAAAAGAGAAATTAACAAGATTAATATCACATTGTTATAATATTATATTTAAAAAAAAGATAAGAACAAGAGTTAAAAAAAAAGTTAACTCTAGCCTACAGTTTACCATTGAAAATTCATATATTCTAAAAAGTATTTAAACATATTAATTTTTTTCTTAAGAGCTTCAAGTCTAAATTTTTAAATATGTTATGTATGCATATGAGTATATACACTAATATAAATGGAAAATTTTACAAGTATTTAAAAATATATTTGTTAAAGTTTTTTAAAAATAAAAATATTGATACTGATGGTGTAAAGATGAGTCATTTAGAGGTTGCTTCACAATATCCTTCTATATTAGGAATTAATTCATTTGAAAGTGTTTTTGAAGCTATAATAGACTTTTTTAAAGATATTAAGGACATAATTGTTTCTAATAATGTTCAAAAGATAAAAAATGATGTTGGAGATAATTTTGAAATATTTTCAGAAAGTTATAAAAATGTTATATTATCTAATTTCGATTTGATGATAAATATTTCTAAAGATCTTGAAAACAAAAAAGAAAAAGATATGCCTAAAGACTCATATTTTTTAATTAGGATTAAGGATATTTTTTCTTATGTTTTATTTGAAGAAAATATAACAGTTGAAGAAGTAGATTTACTATTAGAAATATTCACATTATACAAAAACTTACTTTTTGTGTGGAAATGATTCTAAAATCTGAAAAACTTAATTCTGAAGATATAATTAATAAATACGTCCATGAATATGAAATTTTTTCTAGTAGGTTTTCTGAAAAAGAAATGGAATTTTATTCACTAATAGAATCTGACGAGGATATTTATAAAGATTCTATTGCTGCTACTTATGATTTGTTCAAGGATTGATTGATTGGATTCGCTTTTTTTAGATAATAATATCCTTATTGGGTTTTGTTATAGACAAGATCCACAACATACCTTCTCGAAAAATTATTCAATCATTCTTGCTCGTTATATTGGTCTGACAATGTAGTATATGAATTCAATAAAGTATTTAACAGAAAAAGAGCTGCTTTTGATGATTTGATTTTTGATTTGATTGCTGAATTAAGTAAAATGAATACATCTTTAAACAAACAACATATCATTGACATTTCTATTAAATTTAATTTAGAAAATTTTAGTCAGAGAAGCTTAGAAAAAATTTTCACGAATTTTTGGAAAGAATCAAATCTAAAAAGTCACGTATTTTCATCTGAAATAATTCCTTTATTAAAAAGATATAAAAGATTAGTCATTAAGAAATTATTAAAAGATAAACATTTTTGTGGTACTGTCCAGAATCCTGCTGATGAAAAGATTTAGTATTAATAATGAATATTTCCTTAATACTTCAAAAATAGCTATTTATACTCTTTTTTAAAAATAGGAATTAAATAACGATTTTTTCAAAACTATTAAATTTTTCATATTTATTGAAAATTTATCTATCAACAGAATTTTGGACAATGTCTTTTTGTTTAAAAAAAATGTCATCCCCTCATTTCAGAAAGCAGAAATATCCTAGCATTGAACAGCAATTAAATATTGATGGAAATGATGATCTTGATATTCCTGGCGATGATATGAATATTATTTTAGATGCCCATGATCTCGGAAAAGTCATTCATAAACTCCAATTCATAAGTGATGATAATAAAATTTTAAAAAATAAAACAACAATAGAAAATATCACTAAAATTTATAGAGTTTTAGGAATCAATGAATATGATTTTCACTGATTTTTTTTTTAATTTTTTAATCATTTGGTGGTGTCGATTACATCCAAAATTTGCCTCTTAAGAAATAGTTTATATAATAAATATTTCTTAACTATGATAAATATTTCGTGATTAGGATATATATCTCTCATAAAAATATGTGTTTTTGATGAAAAAATTTGATAAGAGGTAAACTTTTGACACACAGTTATAGTACATATCTTTTTAACATTTATTAAAAATATTTTTTTAATAATAATTTATTAAATCGTTTTAAATTTAATTTAAAAGAGTTTTAACCTTATTTATAAGAATTTATTTGTTGTACTTATTAAGTAAAATACTGTATTTGTTTCATTTATATATTGATGTTCGATTTATTACCTATGAAGATAGCAAAAACTTAAATAAATTGAAAAAAAAATAATCACTAAAAAGGAGAATCAAACAATGCCAGTAACATCTATAAAACTTATAATAGATCCAAAATTACTCAAAACAATTAGTGAAATAGCTAAAGGTGAAAATACTACTGAAAACGAGTTTATAAATAATATTATAAAAAAAGAAATAAAAAAAATTCAAAATGAGACATTGGAAGAAAGAATAAAAAGATTAGGTAATGGAAATATAAAAATATTAAACAAAGAACAATATAATCCTAACGAAGAAGATTTAGATAAAATGATAGGTTTATTTGAAGCAAAAGAACCTTTTGATAGTGTAGAAGAGATGAAAAAGATTGAAAGAGGAGAGGACGTTTGATATTTATAGACACTAATTATATTGTGGGTTTATTTGTAAAAAATGATCAATGGCATAACAAAGCTAAAAAAAATAAATTTTTTGTACAAAACAAAGAAAAAATTATTACAAACCTGATATTAAGCGAAACAATAACTTTAATTAATAAAAAAGCTGGAGTTAATGAAGCAAAAATAGCTTATGACTACATTGTAAATAATTTTACTATATTAGAACCTAACCAAAAAATTTTCAATATAGCAATGAAAATCTTGGTAAAATATCATAATTTATCATTTGCTGATAGTGTAACCATTCAGTTAATGAATGACTTAAATATATATGAAATAGTTAGTTTTGACTCAGATTTTGATAATAAAGATAAAATAGTTAAAATACATTAATCCTTTTTAATTTATCTCCATGTATTGCCCTTGATGGATTTATATTCTTATTTTTCTAAGCTCAATGCTGTTCTGTATAGATTTTTTTTTAAACTATCTTTTTACATTAGTTCAATTATTTTCTTTTCGAAATAAAATATTCTACATATCTACTAATGTTATCCATCTATTTTTTCCATATAAACTTCTTTGAAGTCATTTTAATCTTTCGGATGTTTTATAAATAGTTTTATTAAATTATATGATGTGATAATTCATGACAAACACTATAAAGATACTTGTTTCAAAAATAATACTTAAACAAATTGAAAGGAAAATCATAAAAGTCACGGGTATTACTAACAATGGTGAAATTGAATTAGAAGTTGAAGATTGTGATTTTTGGGATAGAATGGAAAAACGTGATAAAATTATTGATGAAGGTAAAGGTATAAAGTTGGATGTTGATGAACTTGAAGAAAGTTACCTTTTATAATCTTATTATTGAGAGTAATCCTAATTATTACCTTATAAAATTAAATAAACAAAAAAAAGACGTGAAAAAGTTATTTAAAATGATTTCTTCAAAAAAAATTATGTAAATTTACTAACATTTACTCATCTGAAATTTTCAATAAATCCCTATAAAACTTCAGATTCATATTAAAGCTTTCACATGATTTTTATTATTACAAACAAAAAAAGAAACAATATAATTCGCATCTAATAATATCATTCTCCTCCTCTCATTTTTCTTATTTCTTTAACACTATCAAAGGGTTTTTTCAGCTTTAATAATCCCTCCCAAATCAAAAAAACTAGGTATGTCTTCATTTTTAATATTATCCTTAGCTAAAATCATACCCTTTCTAGTAAGTAATCTTTATTCATCTTTTTTAAATTCTTTTCTCAATATATCATTTATAATCTCATCTTCCATATTGTTTCCCTTTTTCGCCAACTTACTAATAGTTTTAAATAGTTCTTGATCTATTTCGATCTTTTTAGATAGAGTTTTCATTATTTACTATCTCCTTTTAATGAGTTTTTATTATTTTATTGCTAAAATTTAATTCACTTTTTTTTAGTTCTTTAGCTAATTTGTAGAAATAGGTCGCTTCAAAGTAATCACTCATAATCATATTATCTCCTAAGAAAAATAGCAGTTTTATTGAAATTATCTACTAGATTGTTTTCTTCAGCAAAATCAAGAGATTCATTGAAAATTTTTAAATCTAAATCGCTTTTTTCAGATGAGGAAATGTTTTTATCCACCTTTAAGATAAAAATTATGTCCACATCAGGCTCATTATTTTCTACAATAGAATATACTTCTTTAATTGCATATTTGGAAGATATTTTCTTTAAAAATTCTTTTATTATATTGAAATGACTTATATTTGATTCATTTTCATTAACATACTTTTCAATATGTTTTTCTAAAACATCATTATGTAGTTGATTTTTTTTTTAAAAAGTAGGAATTTTCATCTAAACTCCCATTACTTTCATCAATATATGAATTTTCATGATTAAAATCCATTTTCAAGCCTCATATCTGTTAATTATGTTTTTCATTTTTTCAGCTACATGATCCTTTGTAATTTTCACTGTAATTTTGTAATTTTCCGTGTATTCTATCTTATTAAACAGATAGATACTCCAACTGAAGATTTTTCAAATTCTTCTTTATCTTCCATATAGTTAGTATCTTTATCTATATTCTTAATGAAACACCAAGGATTTCACTGTTTTTCCTTTAAATTCCTCTAAAGATCATATAATTATATTTATTATAATTTTTTTATCATAATATATGCATTTTTTACAGGTGCAAACTTATTTTCTAGGAACAATTTTACTTTTCATGAAAAAAATCATTTCTTGTCTCATTTAAATGTTTTTTAGATGAAATATTTGAAAATAGCTAAATTTTGATTAATCAACCAAAAGAAAGTGATAAAGATTAACTTTTTAAACATTAATTATTAACTTTTAAAACATTAATTATTAACTTTTTCTATTTTCATATTAACATTTACTGGTTTTTCTTTTCATTTTTTAGTTCACTATTTTATTCACAATCTTTATCTAAAAGTTTTTATAATAATATGTCCTAATTATATTAAATAATAATATAATCAATTTACCCTTAGTATTATTCCTATTTTATAAAAAAAATTATATTGTTTATTTTTCTTATATTAAAAATTAAGATTTATTAATTTTTAAAATGATAATTATGATATTTTCATGATTTTATTGGAGGAAATGGATTGTTTCTGTTAATAAGTCCTATAAATAATGATGAGGCACTTGAATCTATTGAAGGCGGTGCAGATATTGTTGATGTTAAAAATCCTAAAGAAGGATCTCTTGGTGCTAATTTTCCATGGGTAATCAAAAATATTCGAGAAATAACTCCTGATAATATCTTGGTTAGTGCTACTTTAGGTGATGTTCCTTATAAACCTGGAACTGTTTCTCTTGCAGCTTGCGGTGCATTAAATTCTGGTGCAGACTATATTAAAGTAGGCTTGTACGGAACATCAAATTATAATGAAGCATTAGAAGTTATGGAAAATGTGGTTAAAACTGTAAAACATGAGAATTCTAAAGCTATTGTAGTTGCTTCTGGCTATGCTGATGCTCATCGTGTTGGTGCGGTAAGCCCTTGGGAAATTCCAAAAATAGCTAAAGACTCAGGTTCAGATTTAGCTATGTTGGATACTGCAGTAAAAGATGGAAAAACTCTTTTTGATTATTTAAACATTGATGATTTAGAAAAATTTGTGGATGAAATCCATAGCTATGGTTTAAAATCGGCATTAGCTGGATCTGTAAAAAAAGAACAATTAAAACCTCTTTATGACATTGGTTGTGATGTTGTTGGTGTTAGAGGTGCTGCTTGTGTTGGAGGAGATAGAAATTCTGGTAAAATCCATAGATCTGCAGTAGCTGAACTAAAATCTTTGCTTAATTCTTTTAAATAGCTATTTATTTGTTTTAATTTAATCATTTATAGCTATTTTTTCTGTTCTTATTTAATTTTTCTAAATTAAATAATGAATTTTACTTTATTAAAAAAATAAGATAAGTTTTTAAGTTTTAAATAGAATTATATTTCTTAAGTAAGATTTTATTTTCTTAAATTAGAATTAATTTTCATAAATAAGATTTTATTTTCTTAAATTAGAATTAATTTTCATAAATAAGATTTTAT
>WRMT01000041.1 GCA_009777005.1 Methanobrevibacter sp.
TAATTTTAATAATTTTTTATTCTTTTGAATTAAATGTATTAACCTTTATTTTTTAATAATTTTTATAACTTTTATTAAAAATTAATTTGTTATAATAGCTATTTTTAATAATAATCAATTCAAATCATTTTTCATACTAGTTGAATGTTTAAATTAATAATAATTAGAATTATTAGTTATAACTTATAAGTTATTAATTATCAGTAATTAGTTATAACTTATTTAAATTATTTATTTTTATTAACCCTATCCTATTAAATAATTGATTTTTTAAAATATATATAATTGATAATATGAACACTTCTGAAGCTATAATAAAATTACTTGAAGATAAAAACGTTAAACATATTTTTGGTCATCCTGGAGAACAAATTCTTCCATTGTACTATGCTTTGAATAATTCAAAGATTAAACACATTTTAACTCGTCATGAACAAGGAGCAGCTCATGCTGCAGATGCTTATGCAAGAGTCACTGGAAAATTTGGTGTGTGTATAGCTACTGCAGGAGGAGGAGCATTAAATCTTTCAATGGGAGTAGCTACTGCTTTTAAAGATTCAATCCCCTTGCTTGTGATAACTGGAGATAATCCTACAAATTCAAAAGAAAAACATAGCTTTCAGAGTATTGATATAATAGCTATTTTTAAATCTATTGTAATAAAAAGTTTCAATCCACAAAATGGGAAATTAGCTGTTGCTAATATTAAAGAAGCTTTGGATATTTTAGAAAAAGAACCTCGTGGACCAGTTCATATAAATCTTTCAAAAGATGTTTTATTAGATGAAGATCTGGGAAATATTAAAAATAAGAAATTTATACATTATCCTAATTATGATTATAATAATTTAAATGAAGCTATTGGTTTATTGAAAGAATCTAAAAGACCTCTTATAATAGCGGGTACTGGAATTATATGGGGTAAATCTATTTGTGAGTTTGAAAACTTTATTAGAAAAGATATGATACCAGTAGCTACTACTTATCATAGTCAAGGAATTATTAGTGAAACAAATAAACTAAATTTAGGAATGATTGGTATTCGCGGAACACCTCTAGCTAATTATGCTTTAAATCATAGTGATTTAATTTTAACTTTAGGCTCAAGGATTTCAGAGCGAACAATAGATTTTAAAAAATCTTATTATAATGAAAATTTTTTAAAAAATTATAAAAATCATGACACTAAAATAATCCATGTTAACATTGATAAACCATCTCTTAAAGGAAATATAATGATTCATGGAGATGTTAAAGTTGTTTTAAACAAATTAAATCATTTAAATAAAACCACAACTTTTTCCAGTAAAGATTGGCTAGATGAAATATATAAAAATAATCAAAAAATAGCTATTCCTGGTCTAAATCCTGATGAAAAATATTTAAAACATGAAATAGATGGGATTAATAATTTAAATCATGTTCACCCTCCTTTAAAACCTCAAATAGCTATTGATGAAATTTTAAAATCTTCAAAAGGTCTCCATGTTGTTAATGATGCTGGAAGTCACACAACTTGGGTTACCTTACTTATAAAGGCAGATATTCCAGGAAAACTCCTCTTTTCTGGAGGAATGGCTCCAATGGGTTATGGATTACCTGCTTCTTGTGGTGTAGCTATAGCTAAACCAGATGAAAGTGTTGTTTTGATTAATGGAGATGGTGGCTTTCAGATGAATATTCAAGAATTAGCTACTGTTAAAACAAATAATTTACCAATTTTGATTTTCGTTTTAAATAACAATCAATTAGGAGTTATTCGCCAATGGGAAAAGCTACTTTCAGATGATTTAAGATATGAGATTGACTTAGAAAATCCTGATTTTGTGGCAATAGCTAATGCTTATGGAATTGATGGGGAAAAAGTTGAAACAAAAAATGAATTGAAATTAGCTATTTGTCAAGGATTGAAATTGAAAAAACCATATTTGATTGAAGTTATTGTGGATGAAGAAGATATTCCTCTTCCTAAGATGTGATTATGCAAAAAAATAGTATTTTATATGTTATTAAAACACTATAAAAAGATATACCTAGCTAATAAGGATATAGATACTATTTATTCAATTGTGTATAATCATATTGATAAGAATAAAGATTTATTATTGGATGACTTAATAAAGGAATTGCAAATAGAATGATTTTAACTTTACATAAAGAACAAACAGGAAAAGAGTTTATAAAAGAAATGGAAAAAGTTCATGGTTCTATTGTTGAAATGGAAAAGAAAGTTAAAAGAACCAACAATATGGTATTTTATAACTCACATGGAAGCATGGAAATATTATTTAAATCATCCTGATGAAACTATTAAAAGAACCACTACTTTATTTACTGATGATTTAATATTGAGTGATGTTGAAATGAAGCTATTGAGCATATAAAACATGATAAACCTCGTTCTATAAGGGAATTTGCTAAATTAATAGATAAAAATATAAGTACAGTTCAACCGAAGGTTAAAAACTTGGAAAAAGAAGGACTTTTGGAACTTAAGGATGGTGCTTAAAAGAGTAAGATTCCTTACTTGAATTATGATGAAATATCAATAGCTATATAAAATGTATTATTATTTACATGCTACTTTTTTTTTGAAAATGCTCTTTTTTATGACATGATTCCTTTTTATGATAAAAATTACTGTAAACTATTTAATTTTTTCTAGCTAGTGCTAATAATCTATTTCTGGAATTATATTTTTTAATGTTTTTCATACTCATTATCTTATTTTTCATTGTTTTTTCTATTAAATTTGGTCATATATTAATATTTTTCATTAATATTTATGAATGGCTAATGAAAAACCTTCTTTTGAATTTTCAAATAGAAAAATTTATAAGAATATATTTTATATTATTAATATAGATATGAATAGTTTTTCGATATATAAATACTTATTATATATATATATATATATATATATATATATATTAAACATGGAAATTATTCACATGTTTGGTTTTATTATCGACATTGAAACACATGATTTCTCACACTATTTTTAAACTATTCGATTATAATGATTCTTAAACCAATTACTTTAATGAATATATTAATGATAAAGAAATAAAGCTTTATGTGAGAAATAAAAGGGCATTTAACATGAGCAAAATAAGCAAAACTTTCAGAGTATTTGTAAGTAGTACATTTAATGACTTTATAGAAGAGCGCAATGCACTACAAGAACGAGTTTTTCCAAATTTAGATGAATTTTGTAGAAAGGAAGGCTTTAACTTTCAAGCTGTTGATTTAAGATGGGGCGTAAATGAAGAAGCAGCTTTAAATCAGCAAGCAATGAAAATTTGTTTAGATGAAATTGAAAGAAGTCAGGAAATTAGTCCTAAGCCTAATTTTATAGTTTTATTAGGAAATCGCTATGGTTGGGTACCAGTACCTTCTGAAATCCCAGAAAAAGAATTCTATGCTCTTTTAAATCAATTAAATAAAGAAGATAAAGAATTTTTGAATGAATGGTTTAAGCTTGATAAAAACGCAGTTCCTAATGTTTATGACTTACAACCAAGAACAAAGGAATATGAAGATTATGATAAGTGGGTAGAAATAGAAAATGAATTAAGAGGAATATTACAAAATGGAACTTCCAAACTATCAAAAAAGAATAATAATCAATTTTTGTTAGACAAATATTTCGCATCAGCTGTAGAGCATGAAATAACAGAAGGTTTATTTGAGTTAGATAAAGCTGATGAGCATGTTTTTGGATTTTTTAGAGAAATCAATGATATAAGTTATGATGAAAAACTCAAAGACTTTATAAATCTGAAAATAGATGAAAAAAAGTTAGATAAAGAAAGTAATGATAGACTGGAAAACCTTAAAATCAGGGTTAAAGAAGAACTTCCAGATAGTCATATTAAAGAATACTTTGTTAAAAAAGAAAATGAGTCTATATCCTACAACCACATTGATGATTTTTGCAAAGATGTTGAATATTCCCTAAAAGAAATTATTGAAAAGCAAATTAAAAAATTTAAAGCTAAGCCCAAATTGGAAAAGGAAATACAAGATCACAAAGATTTTGCAGAAGAAAAATCAAAACACTTTATTGGAAGGACTAAGATTTTAAAGAAAATAGAAACTCATATCAATTCTGATAATGATAGACCTTTACTTATTTGTGGTGAATCTGGTACAGGAAAAACATCATTGCTTGCAGAAGCAAGTAAAAAACAAAATAAAAATATAAAAGTAGTACAACGATTTATAGGAGCAACATCAGACTCCTCAAACATAAACTCACTACTTCACAGCATAGCACAAGAAATTACAGAAAAATATGGTCAAGATCCAAAAAATGTTCCTGAAACTTATCAAGAATTATTAGATAGATTTAGAGGTATATTGGGATTAGCTATTGATAATGATCCATTAGTTATTTTTATAGATGCAATAAATCAACTTTCAGAAATAGAAAATCCACAAGAATTAGTATGGCTACCTCAATACCTACCAAAAAATGTACACATTGTTCTATCAACAATTCCTGAAGAATCTCAAAAAGATATTATAAAAAATAAAATTCCTAATGAAAACATTAAAATTTTAAAACCAATGAATGCTGATGAAGGAGAAAAACTTCTAAATTCCTGGTTAAAATACAACAAACGAACATTACAAGACCATCAAAAAGAAGAGATACTAAACAAGTTTAAATCAAATGGTTTGCCATTATTTTTAAAATTGGCTTTTGAAGAATCTAGAAAATGGAAATCATACACTCCCCATAAAGAAACAAAAATAAATAACACTATATCTGGCATAATCAATGACATGTTCAATAGTCTTTCTAAAAAATCACATCATAGTGAAGTATTAATAGCTAAAAGCATTAGCTATTTAGTTTGCTCAAGATATGGACTATCTGAAGAAGAATTACTTGACTTATTATCCGAGGATAATGAAGTAATGGAAGACTACAAAATACATGCTTCTGCTGATTCACCAGATACAAAAGGAAAATTACCTTTTATAATTTGGTCAAGATTATATTCTGATTTAAAGTTGTACATGGTTGAAAAAAACATTAATGAATCTTTTCTGTTAAACTTTTACCACCAATCGTTTATAAAAACAGTAAAATCAAGATTTCTAAAATCAAAAGATAATGAAACGAGGATACATGAGAAACTATCAGGCTATTTTGATAAACCTTCCATTACAAATAGAATTATCGAAGAATTACCATACCAACTTTTACATTTGAAATCATGGGAAATTCTCTCAAACAAATTAGGCAATTTAGATTTTTTTAAAAAAGTATGGGATTATGAAGATGAGGATATAAAATATTATTGGACCCAAATAGAAAGAAATTCATCATTTAGAATAGAAAATATTTATTCAAAATCTGTTAATAATATTAAAAAAAATGATATTCGTAAAATTGATTTTGATATTTTCTATAGTATTATGAGTTTTTTAGAGAGTACTGGACATTTAATTTTATCAAATGAAGTCTCCAATATTTTGATTGATGCATATGATAATACTAATAATGATGGGGTTGTACTTGCAACAAAAAGTAAACAAATAGATATATTAATGAACTTAGGCAAATTTGACGAAGCTCTGGATATATCGGAGGAATTATTAAAAATAGCAATCTCAATAAATTCAAAACCAGAGATTGCTACTGTATTTAAACAAATATCAAATTTATTCGGATTCAAAGGAAATTTAAAAGAATCTATTAAATTTGGTGAGAAATCAAAGGAAATATTTGAGGATTTAAACCAAAAAAAATTGTTAGCTATCCTTTACAATGATTTAGGGAATTCGTATGCAGATAATGGTGATTTAGATATTGCTGCAAGTTTTTATAAGAAATCATATGATATATATGAAAAAACCAATGATAAGGAAGGTCAAGGAATTTCTTTATCAAACCAATGCAGAGTTCTAATTGAAAAAAATGAGTTTGATGAAGCTTTAAGGGTTGCAGAAGCGTCTAAAAAAATATGTGAATATTTAGGCGATAAGGATGGAATATCTACTGTATTAAGTCACAAAGCAAGGATTTTTTTCAAAACTAATAAATTAACTGAAGCGTTGGATTTGATTAATGAAGCAATGAAAATAGATGTTGAAATTGGTGCTAAAAATTCTATGCAAATTTCTTTTGAAATTCAAGGAAATATCTTTGATAAATTAGGATTATTAGATAAAGCTATGTATTGTTTTAAAGAACAAGAAAAATTATGTCGTGAAATAAATAATAAACGAGGTTTATATCTTTCTTTAGATGGTCAAGGTAGAGTATATTCACAGCAAAAGAATTTTAGCAAAGCATTAAAACTGTTTAAGGAAGAAGAAACAATTTGTAAAGAATTGAATAATAAAAAAGCAGAGGGAATCTCTTTAATTAATCAATCAAAAATTTTTCAACAAAAAGAAGATTTCAAAAAAGCATTGATAATTTTAAAAAAAGCAGAAAGAATTTTTAGAGAATTGCCTATAGGAAATGAGTTAGAAATTGTTCTTAATAGAAAATCTATGATTTATGCAAACAATTTAGGAAAGTTTGAAGATGCATTAAAAAATTATCTTGAACTTGAAAAAATTAGTAGGAAATTGAATAATAAAAAAGGGTTATCTGCAACATTACTGAATGTATTTGTTGTATATGTGAAAATGGGAAAAATATCTGTAGGAAAATCTTATTTTTTAGAAGGTTTTTCCATTGCTAAAGAATTGGATGATGAAGAACTTCTTAATATTTTTTCAAATTATGGCAATTATATTCCTGAAATTGAAAATAATTTAATAAAACATTCTAAAATTCAAAAAAAATCAAAATGGAAGTTTTGGTAATAAATTATATAATGTATGGTTAAATAAGGGACTGTCAAAAACTTGAGGGTTGAGAGATTTTTAATACAGATTTATAAATTTGTAATAATATTAAAAACAATTATTTGATATTTATTCATGATTTAAAGCTTTTTAATCCGTATTCAATAAAAATATTTTTTGAAAAATTTTATAATTTTGAAAACATCACAAGTTTTTGATATTCCCATAAAAAAGAAAAAAAACTTTTTTTTACTTTTTTCTACATGGGAGTAATATGTTATGGGATTTAAAGATATATTTAATAAAAATTCAAAAACTCGGGATTCTTTTTATGGGTTGCAAAATGATGGAAAAGATATAGTTTATAATGGACCTATTTATAAAGGTCGAGATGCAATTGATAATGATAATGCCCATATGCTTTTAAAAGCCTTTTTAGATATGAACTATTTTTTACTTGTGGCAAATACATATGTGATAGTTGTTAATCGTGACAATGAATATTGTCTGATGAATTATAAGTCAAATCTTTCTGGCAACGAGTTTATAGATTTAATAATGAAATTTAATAATGAAAATTTTTGGACTAAAGTAATTAAAGACTTTGGAGTTTGTGCTGTAAGTTATGATGCTAAAAACTTCTAAATATTAATATGTAGAAAAAATGTTAAGATAAGTCAGTAGTTTTTGAAATAAAAAAATTTTTATTATCTAAAAGATAAATTTTTGATATTTTTTCTAAAAAGATATTTGGAATAATTTGAATCATTGGATTTTTAAAAGGAGATTAAAAATGTTTGGATTAAAAAAGTCAAAATCTATAAAAAAGATTACAATATGTAAAAAGAAAAATAAAATGTTTCAGCCATTAATTACTAAAAATGAGCTTAAAGAACTTATTATTAAATCTGCCATTAAAGCGGGGCATAAAAATTTAGAAAAGGATTTGACTGATTTTTTAAATAAAAATGATTCTTTAATGTATGAGGTGAATTTTTTTGCACCTGAAAATAAAACTTTCCTTAGAGACATAAATGTGAATTCCTCAAATCATTTATATTTCTCTTGCATTGTTGAAGGAGGGATTGCATTCATAGAACTAGGTTCAAAAGTTTCTACAGAGGGATTATATGATGAATTGCTAGTTTTCATTGAATTTTAATAATTCATGATCTATCTTGTTGCTAATTGTTATATGCATATAATGAACTATAACTAAGAGATAATAATGGATTTATTACAATGAATGTATAGGATTTGCTAGCATTAGATAATATTATTGTGATTTGCAATCAAAATAATGAAAAATCTAATTTGAAAGTGTTGTTAAAGCTTTTTTCAATGAATTGGAACTTTATGAAGATAATTATAGGTTCTGTCAAAGTGCGAAAATATCTGAAGGAAAATCTTATTTTTTAGAAGGATATACCATTGCTGAAGAGTTAGGTGATAAAGAACTTCGTAATATATTTTCAGCTTATGGTAATCATATTTTCACTGAAAATTTTCCTAAAAGATCAAGATGGAAATTTTGGAAATAATATGATTATTGATTTAGCACTATTAAACATGAGATTAGGGAATTTTACAAAAACTAAAAGGAAAAATTTAAAAATTAAAATTATTATTTAATAAATTATTAAGAAGGTGTTGTATGGTTGCTAAAAAAAATGTTAAAAAAATAACAATGATGTATAAACATACTCCTCTAATAACAGATAGTACTGTTGACATAGTTGAGTTTGGGATGGACGATTTTTCTTCAGAATTAATTGATCATATGAATAATAAAGGAGATAAACAATTAGCAGAAGGTATACGGGAATACTATTCCTGTTATAATAAAGATGTCCAAATTGAAATAAAAGATTTACCTGATCCTGATAGTTTATTGTCCTCAGATACTAATAAAAATCCTTCATCAGAGTTTTACACTTTCATAAAATTCTTAAACCAAGCATCTTCTGAAGGGACGGATTTAGTCTATTTTTATGTAGGTACTAGAAAAGTTTATTTCGCTGTTGAATGGGATTGGTATTTTGAATGGCCTTATCCAATTAATGATTTTTTAGAGTTAATAGGAGATATATGGTGGGAAATAGATAATGGACATAATAGTCTTGTTCTGTTAGTGATTGTTTTAATACCTTTCATTATCCTGTTATTTTTGCTATTCTTCTTCTTTTAAAGTAGTATGATGTATTATTTATTCCTGCTAAATTTTTCATCATAAACTTCTAGACAGTATTAATAACCGTTTATTCAAAGTTTTTTCGCATAATTATCTTAAACTTCTGAAGAGGAGATATAATTTTTGGATTTTTTAAAAAAAATAAAAAAATAACTCTGTGATTAAGTTAAGATTGTGATTGAAAATGATGTGGAGATAAATATGACTTGTGGTCATTGTTCTATGTAAGTAGAATATGCAAATAATTAATGGGATAAAGAATTAGCAATGTGGTTCAAAAATATTATTTGATCAATAAAGAAATTCCAATGGAAGTAACTGATTTACCAAATAATAGAGATTGTAACTTTTCATGGTATCGGCTCAATTTTCAGAATTAAATTGAAAATTTAATTTAAAGCGAAATAAACATTTTATTTGAAAATCTAACATTGATACATTCAGTTTCATGATTTCAAAAATTTCATAATAAATTAAGGATGTACTACATAAGACCACGAAACTTCACAGTTCCATTATTTTTATCAATTTTTATAAAATAATAATTCATTTTTATAAAAAGTCAAGTGAAACATCTTTAAGTTAATCGCATTGACTATTTTACTTTTTAATAATAATAGATTAATCAAATCTTTATCATTTTTTCAATAATTGTCTATTAAATGTTGAAAAACACAGCTTAATGTTTCTAAAGGTTTAAGTTTTGATTTTATTTAATATCTTCAATAACTTTTGCACATGTTTTTCTATTACCTAAATTCACATGTTCAGATTCTATTAAAATTAACTTTAATATGGCATTTGATTTTATGTAGTGTAATCCATCAACACTACTGTGTTTAGCTACATTGATATACTTTTTTTCATTTTTTCATAAACATTTTCACATAAACTATCCATGGATAAAATTTTATCTTTTTCATTTTCACTTACATATTTATATGTTTATCTCTTGAAATAGAAACTTTTTTAATGGTTTTTAAGAATTCATCCTCACTTGAAAATGAATCTAATGTTTTTCAAGAGGTTTAAATTTGGTCATAGATTACCTTTATTAAAATTTATTTTGCATATTAAAAAAATAGCAAGGTGAATGTTCCTAATCATGTCCAATTAATAAATCTTCTATAAATTTTGGGAATTATTCCTAGTTTGTTTACTATAGCTCATTACCAAATAATTTTCCAAAAAATCTTATTTATTTATAAATGAATATTGATTTTGATGAAAGAAGTTTGGTAATAACCTATATTGTTCACAAATTTAAATAATATATCTTAACTTTTATTAATAAAACAATTATGGCTCTGTCAAAAATGCTGGTGCTAGAAAAATGTTCAATGCATCTTAAAAAATTTTAATAATTTTGAAAATATGGTTATTTGCTTTTTATTTTCAAAATAGATTGTAGCTAACCATTTTTTTAGTATTATTAAAATAAAAATTATTAATACTAAATTTTTTCAGCACCTTAATTTTTGACAGAATCCACTTATTAACTGAATAATATCCTTTAATTAGCTTACTTTAACTGCATGTGGTTAATGTTAAAAAATTGATTCATATATATTTGAAAATGTAATTAAATATTATCTGCCAATATACTTATTTTACTGAACAAATAAGTCTAAAGAAGCAGAGATTAATATGTTTTGTACAATATTATAAATAATTAAAAAAGCACGGAAAAATATTACAAAAGAAAAACGGACTTTAAAAATAGGAATCATAGCAAAATTGGGGTATGATGTCACATAAAAACACGATTAAACTTTTTAAAAATAAAGAAATAAGGGCATTGTGGAATGATGATGAAGATTACTATTTTCAGTAATAGATGTTGTAGCTGTGCTTAGTGAAAGTAAAAATCCTAGAAAATACTGGAGTGTTTTAAAATCAAGACTAAAAAAAGAAGATAGTGAGTTGGCTACAGATTGTAGCCAACTGAAAATGCCATCGTCGAGGTAAATATTACAAAACTGATGTTCTGAATACTAAAGGAGTTTTAAGATTAGTTCAATCTGTTCCATCACCAAATGCCGAACTTTTCAGATTATGGTTAGCACAAATTGGTCAAGAACGCCTTGATGAAATAACAAGTCCGTAAATGGTATTTGATATGGTCATACAAACATACAATGCTAAAAAATATAGTTACAATGGGATTACTCAAAAATTGAAATCAATAGAAATAAAATAAGGACTTTATGAATGAATGGGTTAGGTCGGGGGTTAAAATGGGAAAAAAAGAGTATTTCTTTAAATTTACTTTTAAATTATTTATTATATTATTATTAAAAAATATTTTTGCAATTTTTAATTGTATTTTTCAGATTATTCAAAGGATTTCATAACCTTTTCAAATGAATTTGAATCTACAATGTACACTTTTTCAAATGGATGTTTTGCTAATCTTTTTACACTAATAAGATCTCTATTTAAATCTTTATGTAAGTTTGATTCTGGATTATTGGAAATATCTTTATAAACAACAAAATAGTACTTTTTAGCTTTCAATAATAATGAATTAATTAGGTCTTTATCTTTTTTGCAATAATTGTCTATTAAATGTGGAAAAACACAACTTAATGTTTCTAAAGGCTTAAGTTTAAGTTTTACTTTAAGGTCTTCAATAGCTTTTTCATATGTTTTTCTATTACCTAAATTCACATGTTTAAATTCTATAAAAATTAGCTTTAATCCGTCATTTGATTTTATGTAGTGTAATCCATCAACACTACTGTGTTTAGCTACATTAATATATTTTTTTTTCATTTTTTCATAAACTTCTTCGCATAAACTGTCCATAGCTAAAATTTTATCTTTTTCATTTTCACTTACATATTTATAAGGTTTATCTCTTGAGGCAGAAACTTCTTTAATAGTTTTTAAGAATTTATCATCACTTGAAAGTGAATCTAACATTTTTTCAAGAGGTTTAAATTTGATCATCAAATCACCAGGATAAGATTTATTTTTTGGCTTTAAAAAATAGCTAAATGTAGGACAATATTTGAATTGGCATTATTCATCATAGCGATTTTTTTAGGAAATTTTATATTTTAGTTTGGATAAAGTATTATGAGAAGATTGTTATTTTTTGTGGTATTTTTATGGATAGATTGAAGATTGCTCAAGATTTTGCTCAGTCAATTGACTTTCCTGAAGTAGATTTGATTATTTTATATGGTTCTGTAGCTCGTTATGAAGATACTAACGATTCTGATATTGATATTTTGATTGTTTCTTCTGATAAAGATAAAATTATAGATAAGGTTTATAGTAAAGTCGTTGATTTTTTTCTGGATTCGGGTGAGGATATTTCTGCTAAAATTCTTTCTCATGGGGATTATGATCGAGTAAAAGATACTCATTTTATCTGTACTGTTGAAAAAGAAGGGATTGTTCTTGGATGAAATAAAACAACTTTTCAATGAGAGTTTGGAAAAACTTAAAACGGCTGAAATCTTATTTGAGAATGAACGTTATGATGATGCTATAAGCAGAGCTTATTATGCAATGTTCTATTCAGCTAAAGCTCGTTAGCTAAAAAAAATATTTATCCTAAAACTCATAAAGGCGTTAAAAATCAATTTGGATTAGAATTTGTTAAAAATTCTGATTTTAATCCCGATGTTTTTAAGCTTTTTGTTCAGCTATATAATAATAGGCAAGATGCTGATTATGAAGTTTTAATTAAATTTAGCAGAAGTCAAACAAGAAAGGCATTAGATAGTGCTGAAATTTTTATTCATGAATGCAGAAACCTTGAATGAATTTTCTTTTAAATTAAATTTAAATCTATATTTAAAATATAGAAGTAAAGTTTTTAAGTAATGATAATTTTCTAAACTATTATGGCTGTTTATTTATCAGTTAAAAGAATCATAATTCATATTTTCTTTCTAATAAAAATATTCTTATTTATTTTAAAAATTAAAAGAATTAACATGTGATTTATTTAAAATTAATTAATATTTTATTAAATCATTAATTAAACTATTTTCTTCCAAAACTTTAAATAAAATTTTTTTTAATTCCAACAAACTTAATAAGATTTGTCATTCTCACTAAGAACTTTATTTTCCAAACTATAGCTTTAACATTAAAAAAATTAAGTTAAATAGTTTAATTAATAATTTAAGATTATAATTTAATAAATTTTAAAAAAAATAAAAAAGAATTAAAATAAGATTATAAATATGCTTGATTAACAGCAGCTAAACTCGCACCCATTTCAATATCCAATCCTAATCCTTTTAAGGTCATTTCCATTGCAGAAAATGTTATAGCTAATTGTTTATATGTAATATTACCCATATGTCCAATTCTAAAGATATTTCCTTTTAAGTGATCTTGACCACCAGCTAACTCAACCTTATACTTATTTCGCATGGTTCCTCTAAAGTCACTGTCTGTTATACCTTTCGGCATTTTAACTGCTGTAACAGTTGTGGATGAAACTTCTTCTCTTGGGAATAATTCCAAATTTAAAGCTTTAACAGCATTTCTTGTAGCTTCTGCAGCTTGTTCATGTCTAGCTACTCTGTTTTCTAATCCTTCTTCTTTTATGATTTTTAAAGATTCAGCTAAACCATAAATCATTGAAACTGAAGGAGTATAAGGGGTTTCAGGTGGAGTTCCTGATCCAGCTTTTCTATACTTTTTCATGTCAAGATAATAGGTTTTTGAATCAACATTATCAATAACTTTCCACGCATCATCAGTTAAGGTCATAGCTGCCATACCTGGTGGTGCAGCTAAACACTTTTGAGAACCAGTAACACAGATATCAATACCAAACTTATCTACATCTACTCTATCTCCTCCAAGGGATGAAACAGTATCCACAATGTATAAAGCATCATAGTTTTTCACAACTTTACCAATTTCTTCAATAGGTGCAGCTACTCCAGTAGAAGTTTCATTATGCACTATTGTAACAGCTTTTATATCTTCATCTTTATCTAATGCTTCTTTAACTTGTTCTGGTGTTACAGCATCTCCCCATTCAATAGCTAATTCTTGAGGATTTCCACCCATTGCCTTAGCTATATGCATGAATCTTTGACCGAATTTTCCACCAACAATATTAAGTATTTTGTCTTTTTGGTTTAAGGTATTAGCTATAGCTGCTTCCATAGCTGAGGTACCTGAACCTGTAAGTAAGTAAGATTGATTATTAGTTTTGAATATTTCAGACATTAACTCGGTTGTTTCTGTAAATATTTCTCCAAATATTGCACTTCTGTGGTTAACAATATTATCAGATATGGCTTTTAATACTCGAGGAGCAACACTTGTTGGACCTGGAAGCATTAATAATATGTCATCCATTTATATTTTCCTCCATTAAAACACTTAAAACTTAATTTTTGTAATTTTTATTTTTCCACTTATAAATTAATGGATACTAGTCATAGAATGAATGATTCAATAATTTATCAAATAGCTAATTATCCATTTTTTTTTTTTTTTTTTTTTTTTTTTTTTTTTTTTTAAAAATTTTTTTTTTTTTTTTTTTTTTAAAATTTATCCTCATTATGTTGTATTTTATTGTTTATAAAAACTA
>WRMT01000042.1 GCA_009777005.1 Methanobrevibacter sp.
TAAAATATTTAAATTTTATAAAAAAAAAAAAAAAAAAAATTAACACAAAAAAAAATAAATTCAAAAAAAAAAAAAAAAAAAAAAAAAAAAAAAAAAAAAAAAAAAAAAAAATACTATAATAAGAAATGTATTTTTATTATTATTTATAATTATTCACAATCATTTAAGTGTTAAAATGAATATTACAGAAAAAATATTATCAAAACATTTAAAAAGAGAAGTTACTCCTGGAGAAATCATAGAAACAGAAGTAGATTTAGCTATGTCCCATGATGGAACTTCACCTCCAGCTATTAAAACTTTCGAAAAAATAGCTGAAGATGTTTGGAATAGCGATAAAATAGCTATAGTTTTTGATCATAACATTCCAGCAAACACAATTGGTTCTGCAGAATTTCAAAAAGTAGCTAGAGACTTTGGAAAAAAACAAAAAATAAAAAAGCTTTTCACTCATGGGGAAGGAATATGTCATCAGGTACTCCCTGAAAAAGGTCTTGTGGAACCTGGAATGATTATTGTTGGAGCTGATTCTCATACATGTACTTATGGAGCATTTGGAGCATTTTCTACAGGAATGGGTTCTACTGATGTAGCTATGATTTATGCCACTGGGAAAACATGGTTTATGGTTCCCGAATCATTTAAAATTGAAGTTAACGGACAATTAGGAGACAATACAAGTTCAAAAGATATTATTCTTAAAATAATTGGAAGTATTGGTGCTGATGGTGCAACTTACAAGTCTTGCGAATTTACAGGACCTACAATAGATAATCTTGATGTAAGTAGTAGAATGACAATTTGTAATATGGCTATTGAAATGGGAGCTAAAAATGGAATAATGGATCCCAATAAAGTTACTCTTGAATATTTAAGTTCGAGAACTGGGAAAAAAATTAGTGAATTTAATATATTTAAACCAGATGAAGATAGTGTTTATGAAAAAGAATTTTCATTTGATATCACTGATATGGAACCACAAATAGCTTGTCCAAATGATGTGGATAATGTTAAAGATATATCAAAAGTAGAAGGAACTCATATTGACCAAGGATTTATTGGTTCATGTACCAATGGTAGATTAGAAGACTTAGAACAAGCAGCCAAAGTCTTAAAAAATCAAAAGGTTCATGAAGATGTTAGGTTAATAGTATCTCCAGCATCCTCAGAAATCTATAAAAAAGCTATTGAAAATGGAATTATAGAAATTTTTATTGAATCAGGAGCTATTGTTTGTAACCCTGGTTGTGGACCTTGTTTAGGCGGACATATGGGAGTTTTATCCTCTGGTGAAGTGAGTATTTCCACTACAAATCGTAATTTTAAAGGAAGAATGGGAGACCCTGATTCTGAAGTCTACTTAGCTAATGCTGGAGTAGTTGCAAGTTCAGTTATCAAGGGATTTATTGAAAATCCTGAAAATATTTAAAAGTGTTAATATGAATGGAAAAGAAATTGATGCAAATATACTCAATGAAATAGCTAAACTAGAAAAAAGTCATGGGGAACTTTCTAATACTCAAAAAATACTTTTAGCTACTGATGGGTCGGTAACAACGATTTTAGATGTTTTGAATGGAAAAATTTCAATTAAAACTCTAGTTCAACAGTTTGAAAAAGCTAATGAAGAAACAGCTAAGCTATTGAATATAAAAGTGAATGATGAAGTGAATTATCGTGTTGTATTAATGCATAAAGATGAAAAACCATTAATCCACGCCATATCTTATATTCCTCTTGAAAGATTAGATGATAATTTTAAAAAAGATTTAATAATGGCAGATATGCCAATTGGAAGAATACTTAGAAAATATAACATTGAATCCAGACGAGAAGTTAATAGAGTAGCTATTGAAAAAACTAACAATGACTTGAAAAAGCTTTTTAATTCTGATGCAGATCTTTTAAGTAGGGATTATAATATAATTAGAAATAATAAAGTTTTAATATGGATTAAAGAAACTTTTCCATTAGATTATTTTTCAAAACAATAGTCATTTAGAAAATATTTTTTTTATAAAATTTACTTATTATTGCATTTATTATAATCTTACTTTTTAATAATTATTTTAATAATTACTTGAAAGACTTATTTTTTCAATTAGAAAATCTTTGACTTTATTATATTATATGCATATAACGAAAAATCAGGATTAATGTTTTGTTAAAATATCACTTAATTTCTAATAAATATATTGAGAATAATTGAATTTTAAAAATAAATGTTAATAATTTTATTATTAGAAAAATAGAAAATATATTAAATTAAATTTAAAAATAATTGAATTTAAAAATTTTTAAAAATTATCATTAATTAAAAACTTTATTTTCAGTACCATGAAAAAAATATTTAGATTAAAAATTTTATATTTTTCAATTATGATTCTAATTGAGATAATGAAAATAAGAATAAATAAGAAATTAATAATAAAAAATAAATTTTATTTATTATAATTGTTTAAACAATATATTCATCTTGAACAACAGTTCATTATGAATTATTTAATAATATGTTTAAAAACAATCCAAAATTATCCTATCTTGATGAATAGTATAATAATTAAAATAAGAAATAGGAAAACCCTATTCTTTTTTACTTTTTTTATCCTTTAAATATAGGCAGTGTAACCCCAAATTATTACTTTTTTACAATTTCTTATAATTCTTATTCATTTACCATTTTCTCTCTAAGTTTTTTTTCAAGTAACTTTTATAAATTTTCATTCAAAAAATTTTCAGTGCTTTTTCAAAAAACAAATAAATATTAAATCATTTATTAATTATTATTGAAAAATCAAATCTGAATGATATTTTATAAATAGATATATAAAATTTATAAAATTATGTGACATTTTACATACTCATAAGAAAAGATACATGAAAAACTACTTTTTGTATAATATCATTGACCATGAATTTAAAGATAGTCACCACATATTTTTAACTAATACTAAAAAATGAGAATTGGTTACTAATATAAATGGTCATATGATAAGGAAATATTAAAATATGCTTACACAGATTAAATAATACATTAATAGCACATGTTAATATTTACAAATTATAATGTCTATGACTGTCTATTTAAAGTTTTCTATTATTGGAGTTGTAAAGTTTTGGTCGTGTGTAGTATATTTTTGATTTATTGTGAAATTTTTAAAATTGTGAACCTGAATGTAAAACTGTTAGATTTCAAATAAAACATTGCATTCTCTTTAAATTGAATTTTCATTTTTTTCTCAATTGAAAATCTGAAAATTAAGTCGAAAACATGGAAATTTACAATCACTATTATTATTCTCCCAGTCTTTTACAAAAACTTAGATTATGCCTTATGAATCAATACTCCTCAATATTTACAAAAAAAAAGTTTATGAGAAATTTGGAATTATTATAGTAGCATAAGCAAAATTTTAAATAAAAAAATCAAATAGGTTCTTAACTGGGAAAATAAAACATTTATGTTGAAACAAATTAACGATTATCTACATGAAAAAAATTGTTAAATATTTCTAAATGGAATAACTAAAGAATTTGAAGATTAGAAAAGTTTTGCTTTAAAAACACTGCAAAATCGAAAATTTTGAAAATTAAGAAAAACTAAGTGTCTTTAACACTGCAAAAACCAAATTTTGAAAGTTTAAAAATAAAGAAAAGCTTCATTCTTCTATCTTGAAAAGATTATAATTATAACTCATGAATATCAATATAATTAATGATTAAAAAATTATATAAACAAAAACTTAAATTAATGGTGAAACAATGGGAGTTAAATTTAAAGACATTATATCTCCTGAGAAAATCAATATAAATGAATTAGATGGAAAAATAATAGCTATTGATGCAGCAAATACACTTTATCAATTTTTATCAAGTGTTCGTCAAAAAGATGGGACTCCACTTACGGATAACCAAGGAAATGTAACATCTCACTTAAGTGGTATTCTCTACAGAACTTCGACTATTGTTGAAAAAGGAGTCAAACCAATTTATGTCTTTGATGGGAAACCTTCAGAATTTAAAGAAGATAAAGTTAAAGAAAGACGAAACATCAGAGAAGAAGCTGAAAAAAAATGGAAAAAAGCTTTAGAAGAGGGAGATGAAGAAACAGCAAGAAAGTTTGCTACAAGATCTTCAAGAATGTCTCCATACATTATTGACTCTTCAAAAAAGCTATTGGATTTGATGGGAATTCCTTTTGTTCAATCTTTTGGAGAAGGTGAAGCTCAAGCATCATACATGGTGGCAAATGGAGATGCATGGGCAGTAGCTTCCCAAGATTATGATTGTTTATTATTTGGTTCCCCGAAAATCATTAGAAACTTAACTCTGAGTGGAAAATTAGCTAATTTAGAATATCTTGAACTTAAAAAAGTTTTAAATGAACTTGAACTTACAAGAAATCAATTAATTGATGTGGCATTAATGGTTGGTACTGACTTCAATCAGGGCATAAAAGGTGTTGGTGCGAAAACTGGTTTGAAAATAGCTAAAAGTTCAAGTTTGGAAGAATATTTAAAAGAAAAAAATACTGATTTAGGTTTAGCTACTGAAGATCTTAGGAATATATTTTTAAATCCTGAAATAAACAAAAATTATGATATTAAATGGAATCCTGTTGATAAAGAAGAAATTATGAAATTCATGTGTGTGAAGCATGACTTTTCTCAGGATAGAATACTAGCTGCTGTTAAAAAAATGGAAAAACCAAATACCTCTCAAAAAAGCCTGACAGACTGGTTTAGCTAGTTAATTATCAATTAAATTTTAAAAATAAATAATTTTTTTTCAAATACAATTTGATTAAAATCATTGAAGATTGATATAATGAAAACCAATTTCTGGGTATTTTTATAAATTTTTTTATTTTATATTATAATTAAAATTAACATTGTTATGAAAAATAGTATCTTGATACAAATCTTGATTAATTACTATAAAAAAGTAAAGGATTCTCATCTCTCATAAAATAAAGATCACTTTATTTCTAAAAATCCTCAATGCATGAATATAATGAAATCAAGCAGAGATAACAGTACTGATTATTTATAAATCTTAGATTTCCATAATAACTGGCGAACATACGAGAAAATTATAAAAGGATATTAATAATTAACTCCAATTAACTAAGAATTCATTGTTTTATGAATAATTTTTCATAAATACTACTTAACATTCAGATTTTCATCTTTGCCATTTAAGAACCAATATTAATAAATCCCAAATAGGAATAGTAAAATTTCTTAAATAACATTATTTATAAAGTTTATTTCCTACTGTAATTTTCATGAAATTTTAAAAATTTGTTTATAGCTATGAAAAAGACAAAGTATGAATAATTTATGGTGGTATCCATAATCATCTTAATTCTTATACAAATTATGATTAATTTATCATTATTGAACTAAATAATCAAAAATGTTGCTTTAAACAAATCATGAACTATCAATTAAAATTATTAGATATTTTTTTTCTTCCTTACTCTCAAATAAAAATTATTATTTATTTTTTAAAATCTGAATTAAGTATAATTTAGTGAAATATCAGCTGAAAAGCTATTTGTGGTGGTTAATTAGCTTTTCTTAGAATATCATTTGTGTATTACTTCAAAAAAATTCTATAAAACAATTCATATATAGCTATCTGATTCACCGTAAGTACTTATGTTGAAACATGTATATAAATTTTTAGAATAATCATGACATTAAAACCATATTTATTAATAAATATCTATTTTAATTAAACATTTATTAAATTTATATTTTTAAATTAATATTTTTAAAAAATATAATCCATTGTCTAAAGCATAAAATATAATTTTAATTAAATAGTTATGAATTTATTAATAATTTTAAAAAATATAATCCATTACCTTAAGCATAAAATATAATTTTAATTATATCCTAATTTATTTAATATAATTATGAAGAAATCTTTTGCTTTTTTACAGTTTTTATTTATCATCAAATTATTTATTATTTCTTTTTATTCTAAATAAAAAAGATTATAATTAATTATAAATGAACAAGATTAATTGATTTTTAATATAATGAGTTTAATATTATAAAAAGAAAATTAATAAAATTATTATCACTTTATAAATTATTATTTTAGCAAAAATTAAAGTCTTTCACAAGAATAATCTAAAAAATATAATCTATTATCTAATAGCATAAAATTCTACTTGACATTTTTTTTATCCAATATAATTTATAAAGGATATAAATGGTTGCAAATATCACTTCTATAATCTACTGTATTTAGCATGAAAGAGATTATTAACTGTGAATTTTGATTTATTGGAATATAAACCGAAATTTTTAATTTTACTTAAAAATTATAAATGATATACAATAGCTAGTCTTATCTGACTTTAATAAATTTCCAATATAATTTTTCCCAATGACTTTTCAATAGTAGTTAATTCTAGCTAAAAAGGAGGATAATTTTCTCCAAAAATTTCTTTTGCATATTTTTTTGCAATTTCCACTTGTTTTGGATAAATAGCTATTATCTCATTTTCAAATTCTTTTCTACTCCGTGATTTAGCAATTAATTTAAGAATATTTAAAAAAATTTCTGTAGCTAATTTTTTATTATAATCGGGTATATTATTAAAATAGCTATTTGATTGATTTCTATTTAAGCAAGGCATTTCCAAAGTTTTACAAATAGCATTCCTTTTAAAATATTTTTTTCTAATTAGTGGAGATACTGAACCTATTAAAACATAGTCATTTAATTCGATTAATGGAGGAACATTTTGAATCTCTCGTCTTTTTGGAGAAATCAATTTTTTATAATTTTTGATATTATAACAATGAAGTTCTGTGTAAAAATCAGGTTTATATTTTTTTATAATAGCTATTAGTTCTTTTCCAATATCTGAAGAATAATAGTCCTCATTTAACGTGGAAATATAAGGTGTTTCATCAAAATTATAGATTATATTTTTTCCATTAGAAAAATCATTAGCTACTAAAGATTTAAATAGATTGATAGTTGTTTTCCCCTCCTTTCCATGAACCCCACCAAGAAATAATTTTGTTGGACCTTTTCCTTTCTTTATACATTTGAAAAAAGACATGATTTCACAAATAAAATAAATTTTCCATTTAAGTAATAAGAATTATGATTCAAAATCATTTATACTTTAAAAAAAAAATAGCTGGAACTGATTATAAATTAGATTAGTTAAAAAAAATCGAATTTAGAGGAGAATTTAGAAAGTTAAGAATTGAAAATAACAATAGAGTATAAAAATAAATAAAAAAATGGATAAGAAGAAGGGGTAAGAAGAATATAAAATTTTTTTTTTAAAAAAAAAAAGAAGCACATCAATATTTAAAAATATATTGTATAAAAATATTATTTAAAAAAAAATATTAAATAAATATTATTTAAATACTAATAGCTATGTTCCTTCTTGCCAGTCATTTATATAATTACTTTGTCTACTACTTAAACTATCAATTTCTATACCCATTGCTTTAAGTTTCATATTAGCTATTTCATAATCAAGTTCATCAGGAGCTTTCATAACTCCAACTTCTAAATCATTTTCAAGGATATATTTAGCAGATAAAGCTTGAGCTGCAAAACTCAAATCCATAATTTCTGCAGGATGTCCTTGACCACGTAGTGCCGCTAAATTAACTAAACGACCATCAGCTAAAAGATAAATTTTTCTTCCATCTTTCAAGACAAACTCCTCAATACTATCTCTTACTTCTTCAATAGATACTGATTGATTTTCTAAATCTCCCCTATTAATTTCCACATTAAAATGACCAGAATTAGCTAACATACACCCATCTTTCATGTTTTTAAAGTCATCTCCACTTACAACATCAATATTTCCTGTAACAGTTATAAGTAAATCTGCATATTTAACAGCTTCTTCTACTTTCATCACCCTATATCCATCCATTCTTGCTTCCAATGCCCTTATTGGATCAACTTCAGTTACAATTACATTTGCACCTAAACCAGCTGCTCGAGTAGCTACTCCTCGACCACACCAACCATAACCACATACAACTACAGTTTTTCCAGCTATTAACATATTTGTTGTTCCCATAATAGCATCCATTGTAGATTGTCCTGTTCCATATCTATTATCAAATAAGTATTTTGTGTATGCATCATTTACAGCTACAAGTGGGATTTTTAAAGCTCCATCTCTATGCATAGCTTCTAATCTATGAACACCAGTCGTAGTTTCTTCACATGCTCCTTGAACTTTCTTAAGTAGCTCTTTTCTCTCTTGATGAAGAACTAATATCATATCTGCTCCATCATCTATTATAATATCTGGCTTATAATCAAGAACATCACCAATAGTTTCATAGTATTCTTTCTCATTTTCTTCTCTCCAACCATACATATTTAATCCAAGAGCTGCACCTCCAGCTGTTGCATCATCATGAGTTGAAAGAGGATTGCAACCAGTCATAGCTACTTCTGCCCCACCAGCTTGTAATGTAAGACCTAAGTTAATTGTTTTAGGTTCAAGATGAAGACAAGATCCAATTGTTATTCCTTCAAAAGGTCTTGTTTTTTCAAATTCTTTTTTAATACTCTCAAGAACAGGCATGTGTTTTTGAACCCATTTAATCTTCCTAATACCTTCATCTGCTAAGTTCATATCTTTAACTTTACTCATAATATTCACTTTTTATATTATTTTTAATAGGTTAATCATAATCTTATAATTTTATATGATGAACATTTAAATATTTAATTAAAAAATTATCAATTATAATAAATACTTCAATATTTATTCATAAAACTTATCAATCTATTAATTATTAATGAATAAATAGCTTATGATAATAATTTTTTAAGTTATTGAAATTATTTCACAATTTGATTTAAATGAAAGAAATGAAAAATTCTATTTATTTATATTATTGAACAAAAATTTGACATATTCAATTTTAAAAAAAAAAAAGAAATTCATTTTACTTATTGATAAAAATGATTGTGCAAAATATTGTATTAATTATAAACATTTTATTATATAAATTTCCTAAAAGTTTATAATAATATTTTTAATCATAATACTTAATAAATAGCTATCATTGATAGAAAATATAATAAAAAACATGCCAATCATGATAATTTAATAACAAATATTTATATATAAAATGAAAATAGTTGCTTATCTTTTCAAATATGACTAAATAATCGAAAAGTTTAAATGTGATAATATACTGATAGTAAATAGTCAGATGCCGGGGTGGCTCAGCTGGTTAGAGCGCACGGCTCATAGGGTTTTAAGCAGTGCTCTGACTAATTCCTGGGATACCGTGAGGCCGCGGGTTCGAATCCCGCTCCCGGCATATGATTATCCCAGGAACTTAACTATTTTTAATTTTAATAATATACTAGCTTTTTTTACAGGGTTTAAAAAATCAAAAATTTTACGAGTTTAAAACTATTTTGCACATTTTTATCCTTATTTCTGATTAGACATTAGAACTTCATTTTACACTTAAAACTATATTTTATTTTCACAATACCTATCTTATTGAGACCTTCTATTTTTTATAAAATTATTATTTTAAGAATGAATCTTACTTGATTTAAAAAATTATTTATTTTTCAGCATAGAAAAAAAATTTTTTCAGTGCGAAATAACACTTTCATGCCAATTATAACTATTCATGAGTCATTATATATTTTGTTATGTAAGTTTGAGGAAATACCTGATTTTTTACAGGATTTCATAAATAAAAAAAAGTAATTAAAGAATGGGATGAACTTACAAGTTTTATGAATGATTATAACATTCTTAAAACAAGTAATCACGCAGAAATAGCTTTCAGACACTCACAATATGATATGAAAAATCATTTTAAAACCACATGGGGAAATATAAACTATATCCAACCCAAGATACAATACCAAAATGAAAGAAATGGAATAGAAAAAGATTTCAACGGTCACATTTATGGATAAAAAAAATAGGTTAAAGTGGAAGAAAATATATAAATACTAAGTTAAATAAAGTTTTAATACATATTATCTAGAAAAAAATCTGAAAACCACATTAAAATCATTATTAAAAACTCCAAAACATAAAATAATGCCATATTTTAATGTAAAACAGATTTAAACCTAGATAATGCTTTTTCATAAATCAGGAGCCAGCAACTTTACATTCTCGATAACTCCAGTGCCTTTAGATAATAACACTTCTTTAGACGTAGCACCAAGTTTAAATGATGGTGACACTAATGATTCTGTTGAAGAAGCTAAAATTTCTGCTAAATACGAAGGTAATCGTCGTTCATTAACATTTCAGTATCCTAGTTGAGAATGGGCTGAAAAAATAAGTTCCAACAACTTAGTTGAATTTAAAAATAGACACGAGGCTGTTAATAAATGGTATGATTCATGTAATGTATAAGCCTTAACCATAAATCATGAATGTATTATAACATCTCTTTTAAGTTTTTATTGAAAAAGTCTAAAAAAAAGAAATTGGATTGTGAAAACAGGTTTAACATGGTATTGAAGAAAAAATATAGTAGTTTTTTAGGTTTAGTTATTTGAGGTTATAAATAATTAATTATAAATATTTCTAAACACAATTAATATTAGTTATAATGGTGATGATTATGAGTATTACAGTAAATAATCCTAATATATTAAAAAGCATTAGGGAAATAGCTAAAAGAGAAAATAAGAGTGAAACTAAAGTTTTAGAAGATATAATTGAAAAAGGACTAAAAGATATAGAGACTAAAATACCAGAACACTTAATACTTAATAAAGATACTTATAACCCTAATCATGAAAGACTTATGGGTATGGGCGGAATTGCTAAACATGGTAAGCCTTTCAGTGCTGTTGAATTAGTGCGGAAAATGAGAGAGGGAGGACATGATATTCTTTGATGCTAATTTCTTAGTTTCTTTTTATATTGAAGATGAAAACGACCATGAAAGAGCATTAGAAATAATGGAAGAGTCTAAAAATAAAAAAAAAATATTATCTAAATTAATAATTGGTGAAACTATCAATATCTTGTTTACAAAGTTAAAGGTTGATAAAAATATCATGAAAGAAATTTATGAAAGCTTAAAAAATGATTTTACTTTAGTAGATGATAGCTATATTTTTGATAAGACTATTGATAAGATCATGAATTCTAAAAAAAGGTTTCCTTTCTTTGATTATGTTTATATAACATTAATGGAAGATTTAGAAATAAAAGAAATAGCTACTTTCGATAAACACTTTAATAATATAGAGAGAATAGTGAGAATCTACTAAGATTATTTTTTGTATTTTTCTAATTTTCAATGTTTTTAGCTGTTTAAATATTTTTTGTTAGCTATGTACTAATCATAGCTAAGTATAAGGCATACACCTTTTACGCCAGTAGCATGTTGTTTTTTTATAGTTTATTTTTAATTTTAATAATATGCAACTTTTTTTTCAAGATTTAAAAAATCAAAGATTTTTTGACAATGTAAAATCAAAGATTTTACGAGTTTAAAACTATTTTGCACATTTTTATCCTTATTTCTAACTAGACATTAGAACTTCATTTTTCATTCCTAGGTATTAATTAATGTATTTAACCTGAATTTAGTTGAAACCTCATTAATTGTTAATAGTATCCTTTTGAATCTAGTGTCTTTTACTGTAGTTATTTTTTTATATTTATCGAAACTGTAATAGCTGGAAAACATGCTTTAAATCATCTATTGATAAAAAACACTGAAAATTATATTTTATTTTCACAATACCTACCTTATGACACCTTCTATTTTTTATAAAATTATTATTTTAAGAATGAATCTTACTTGATTTTAAAAAATTATTATTTTAAGAATTAAACTTACTAGATTTTAAAAAATTATTTATTTTTCAGTGCAGAAAAAAAAAGTTTTTTCATATAAGAAATAACACTTTCATATTCAAGAGGAGAGAGGGGTTATATTTTTCATAAGGTTAACAAGAAACATTAACAATGAATTATATTAAAAGAACAAATAATCAAAAGATATAATTAGAAAATTATATTAAAATAAATAGACAATTCTTAACTATAACAAGTGAAAATCTATAACTTAACAAGCTTGTGAAATTAAGACCTTTCAATGCGACAAAAAATTGATATAATTATGGAAGAAAAAATAAAATCATTAGCTATTATTAACTATTGAAAATCCATTGGTGAAATAAATGTTATATAGAAATCTAGGGCAAACAGGAGAAAAAATATCCATATTAGGATTTGGGTGTATGCGTCTTCCAACCATTAATAATAAACCAAATCAAATTAATGAAAAAGAAGCTACAGCTATGTTGGAATATGGTATAGATAATGGAATAAATTTTATTGATACTGCATATTCTTATCATGGAGTTGATTTTGATAGTGGTGGAAGAAGTGAACCATTCCTTGGAGAATTTTTACAAAGTGGATTTAGAGAAAAAGTATTGCTTTCTACAAAATTACCTAGTTGGATAGTTGAAAAAAAAGAAGACATGGAATATTTCCTAGATCAACAGCTTGAAAGACTACAAACTGATAAGATAGATTTATATTTACTTCATTCATTAAAAAAAGATTACTGGAAAAATTTGAGTTCCCTTGATGTTTTTGAATTTATGGATACAATACAGAATGATGGAAGAATAAAATACATTGGTTTTTCTTTTCACGATGAATTAGACTTATTTTTAGAAATCTTAGACTCTTATGAATGGGATGTTGTTTTTACTCAAATGAATTATTTAGATGAAAATTATCAAAGTGGGATAAATGGACTACAATATCTAAGTAGTATTGGAATGGGAAATGTGGTTATGGAACCACTTAGAGGAGGAAACCTAGTTAATAACATTCCTCCAGAAATAAACAGATTATGGAACACTTCAAAAATAAAAAGATCTCCTGTTGAGTGGGCATTTAGATATTTGTGGGACATGGAAGGTGTGAGTTCTGTTTTAAGTGGAATGAGTTCACTTGAACAAGTGAAAGAAAATGTAGCTATAGCTAATGAAGGTTATCCTAATTCACTAACTGATGAAGAGAAAAATTTAATAAAAGATGTGAGTATAACATATAAAGAAAGGAAAGATATTGATTGTACACTCTGTAGCTATTGTATGCCTTGTCCCCAAAAAGTAGATATTCCCACTTGTTTTAAAGAATATAACATAGCTAAAATCTTAAGAGACCCTGAAGCAAGTTCAATGCAATACTTCACTCTTTTAAATGAAGAAAATTATGCATCATCTTGCATAGAATGTGGTGATTGTGTGCCACTATGTCCACAAATGATTAATATTCCTGAAGAGCTTAAAAAAGTTAAAAAACTTTTTGGAAAATAAAAATAAAAATAGCTATTTCCAATAAGTAAGAAAATAATTATTTTTTTAAAGTATGTGATTTAAATGCCAGAAAGATATAGTGGAATGGGATACTGGGAAATTATAACTCGGCAGATGAGTATAGTTACAAAAAGCCAACAAACTCGGTTTAAAGAATCTAAAATAGCTGTTATCGGTTGTGGAGGACTTGGTGGCACAGTAATAGAAATGTTAGCTAGAATGGGTGTTGGAGAGCTTAATATTGTTGATAAGGATTCTTTTGATATGTCTAACCTAAATAGGCAGCTAATGAGTAGTATAGATTCACTTGGAAAATCTAAAAGTGAAGTTACAAAAGAAAAAATAAGATTAATAAATCCTTACGTTAAAGTAAATGCATTCTATGAAGAATTAAATGGGGAAAATCTGGATAAAATAATTGGAAATTGTGATATAGCTATTGATGCTTTGGATAATTTAGCTACAAGAGTTTTAGTTAGTAGGTATGCAAAAGAAAAAGAAATTCCTTTTGTTCATGGAGCTGTTCATGGAACTATGGGTCAGTTAACTGTATTCAACAACACTACAGTAACTTATGAAGAATTATTTTCACTACCTTCTATTGGAAAAGAATTGAAAAGTAAAACCAAACAAGAGATTCAAAATCTAAGTCAAAGTACTCCTCCTGTTATTGGTCCAATAGCTAATATTATAGGATCATTAGAATCATTTGAAGCATTTAAAATAATGACAAACAATGGAAAAATAACATTAGCTCCTAAAGTCCTTAATATAGATTTATTAGATTTAAGTTCATTTTCATGTTTAGAATTGTAATATTCTTATTTTTAAATAAAAAAACAATGAAATTAATTAAAAAACAATAATCTTCATTTTAAAAAAAAATAATAAATATTAATATAAAAAAACAATAACCTCCTAATTTTAATAAAAATATTAATATTAATATAAAAAAACAATAACCTCCTAATTTTAATAA
>WRMT01000043.1 GCA_009777005.1 Methanobrevibacter sp.
TCTTTTCTTCAAAATCGGCTAAAATACCCCCCTCAAAAATTTTTTTTTCCAACAAAACCCAAAAAAAAAAAAAAATTTTTTTTTTTTTTTTTTTTTTTTTTTATAATGATTAGCTATTTATTTCTTAATCTTTTTATCAAAAGACTAAATAAAAATTTCGATGAAAAGATTATTATTTAATAAGGAATTATTTTAAAATTCATGATTTGAAAGAGATTAAGTTGTTTAAAAATTATTATTATAATTTTTTTTTAAAAAAAAGTTGTAGAAACTGTTAAATATTGTTTTTAATTAAAGATAATTTTTTTTAAAAAAAAATTGTAAAAATTGTTAAATAATGTTTTTAATTAAAGATAATTTATTTCCAAAAAGATACATGTTTTTGATTCAAAAAAGGTAAAAAAAATAAGAAATTTAAAGAAAAGTTTCATAATATTTAGAAATATAAAAACCTTCTCTTTTAAATTCAAATCACTTATTTAATGATTTTAGTGACATATTCCTCGAAATTAAGATTTTCACTCAATTCTATAGCGAATGTTTCTCCACCTTTTTCAAATACAAATATTTTTGTTACAGGTCCTTCAGCAGTATGACCAGAAATTCCTCCTATGGTAACATCTTCCTGAATATTACTGAAAGTTGCAAGGGATTTCATCTGAGATAAAAGTGATTCTTTTGAAGCATTAGGGTAAAAGAATATTGTTATAGAATTAATACCGTCGGAATAAGTGGTTTCTTTATTTATACCATTATCTTGGGTGTTTTCTAGATTAAAATCATTTGGAACGAAGAAAGTAACACCTTCAACAGTTATCGCCTTAGTAAATTCTTTATTATTATTTTCATCATCTATGCATCCACTAATTAGTACTGTGGCTAAAATAACCACCAATACCAAACCGAATATACCATATTTTTTATTCATATTCATTTCACTTCCAATTTTTTATTATAAATAATTATATTTGTCATAATATATAAATTGCAATAATTGTCTACATGATGGACTGTCAATTTTTTTAGTTGTTGTGATTTTTTATATTTTTTTTTTATCTTAAATTTGGAAACACTCCATTTTTAAAGAGAAGTTTTTCTTACCACAAATATTTTGACGGTAACTACATGATTGAAATGAAATTATATTCACGAAGGTGGGTTAAATAAATTAATAGCTTCAACCATGTTTTTAAGCTTACAAAAAGCAGTTTCATCTGAAAATAATCTCATTCCACAATCTGGATCAATGAAAAGATTGTTATCACCAACAATATCCAATCCCTTTTCAATAAGTTTAGCTATTTCTTCAACAGATTCAACAGATGATTTTTTTGTATCAATCACTCCTAAACCTATTTTTTTACCTTTGAGATTAGTAGAATAGCTATCTAAAGTAGCTAAATTAGTAATTTGCCCTGCAAATTCACAATCAATTATATCAACATTAAAATCAATCAAGTCACCAAATATATTTTTAATATCACCACAACAATGAATAGCTACTGGAACAGTTAGTTCTTTTGAAATAATACCAATAGCTTCTTTAGCTATGTCCATATTAATTAGTCCTGTGGATAAAAATGGTTCATCAATTTGAATTAATTTTGCCCCTGCTTTTTCAAGAGCAATAGCTTCATTTTTTAAAGCATTTGCCATGTCAATAATAGCTATTTCTTTGTTTTTATAAATTGGTCCAAGTTTAGAAGATTGAATAATTGTAGAAGGTCCAGTTATTATCCCTTTCACACCTTTCTTTTTTTTCTCCTTAAAGGATATATTTAATTCATCCAATTCCTGCCTCATGTATTTAATAGCTAATTTTAAATCTCCAACTCCAATATTTTGACATGGAATATTTATTTTAGAATTTATTACACATAGGTTGTTTTCAATTTTGCATCCTGGAATGGATTTAGCAAATATTTCTACCATTTCTCCTCTAACTTGACCATCAGATATTATATCAATTCCAGCTTTGACTTGTGATTTTACTGAATGGTGAATAGCTATTTTACATTTATCATATAAACCTATAGTATTTAATAGCTTATTTTTCATTGTAGGTGGTTTAATAATTACAGGGTAACTTCCAACAACAGTACTTATCATCTAATTCCTCAAATCCATATAATTAAGTAAATTTAGATATTATTAAAATTTTTCAAAAATTATTAAAATTAGCTAATTATTATAAAATTTAATTGTAGCTATTTTATTAAATATATTTTTAAAAATTTTTTATCCAGTTAAAATTTTGCTTCTTATCAAGTATTTTCATTGACCCAACATATTCAAACTAGAAATATATATTATATTTGAGAAGAATATTTCTTAATTAAGAAATATATATTATAATAATATTTTTTTTTGAGAGGTGAAATTTTAGTTCAATCTAATTTTTATAAAATAATTTTTTAGATTAGCCATTAGAATGATTCACACTTCTTAATTTTTTTTTTAAATAAAATTATTTTTATTTTGAAAATCTTCTTTTATTTTTTTTAATTAAATTATTTTTATTTTTGAATTTGTTTTGAAAATCTTCTTTATTTTTTTTAAAATAAAAATAATTTTAATTATTCTGTAAAAAAAAAAAATATGTTTTAAATTTAAATCATTTAAAATCATTATTTGGTAAAAACACATGGTAATAATGATTTTTAATAAAATTCAACAAAAAATCAATTTTTAATAGCTACTTTCCTAATTTCTTCGATATCAGCTTTTTCAACAGGAAGTTCAATAGCTGCAGTCCCATGGCAGGGTTTTGTGTAAGAAATTATGATTGTTCCTTTATCTTTGTTAATTCCAACAGGTATTGGAGGAATCCCAATTAAACGAGCCCCTAAAACTTTTTCACCAGCATTAATATACATTACTTCATCAGATTTTTCTTTGATAACTTTTGCACAATCTTTAAATCCAGCTTTTGATAATAAAATTTCATAATCATCAGATTGCTGAAGATAAGTTTCTAAACAGAATGACATTTAATCCCTCCTATCTAAATAGTATTGATGATGTGATTATAGATTTTCTATTACTCTATCAAATTTAACTTTAAGAGGAGTTGGATTATGAAACGCTCTTACAGCTACTATTTTTGCATCAGTATTCTCTTTAACAATATTTTCAAACTCTTCTAATAATTCAAAGTCTTTTTCAAATACTAATGCTATAGCTTCACATTGTAATATATGATAAAAAGTCACAAAATAAGAAGCAGCTGCATCTTTGTGAACAAAACCTATTAAAAGGTCATAACTCCCTTCACTTAAAGTATCTAAAGTTGTTTCAATGTCGACTTTATTTTTTATATAGTATTCATCTGGGTCTGAAACTTCCAAAAGTTTTGAAGCAGATGGTGTGCTAGCTACAGTAACATCATAATCCATTTTAGCTAATTTTTGTGTTGCATAAACAGCCATAGGTGTCTGAGAAGGTGATTCTGGACATCCTAATAATATTAATGCTTTTTTCATAATATTCCTCTTATATTTAATTATTTAAATAAATAAAATATCAAATTATAATCTCAAACTATATAATACAATCTAAATTTGCTATTAATCTCTTTTTAATGATATAGTATGGGCCAAAACCATGGATGCTAAAAATATAAAGGTTACTAATGCAGCTCCATTAATAGTTCGGTTGAAGATAAATAAACCAATTAATGCCTGAGCAGTAAATGCTGTTAAGGATCCTATAAGAAGAACTTCCTTTCCTAAATATTTTTTATTATTCATTTCTCTTCTAGTACGATAAACTACAAGCATTTTAAGACCTAAAACTATGGTAATAATTGTAAAGATAAGTAATCCAAGCATGACAATATAACCAAAATCAAATGCATATCCAAATATTCCTGGAAGCATATAATCAATTATATCTTTTTTAGTAACTAAAACTCCATAAAATAATGGAAATGATAAACCAAACAGCAAAATAAATTTCATTGGTAAACTTATATATCCATCAGCAAACCCTGTCCCTTCAGAACCCCAAAAAGTTGAGTTAGGATTATGACCAATAAGTTGAGTATTATCTAAAACCATTTTTAAACTTGAAATAGAGTTTTCTTCTATTCTTGTAATCCTAAGCATGGGACTAAACACTTCCATATTTAAGCTAAAGGATAATATCTCAAGTACTGCAAACACAGTAGCACCTATACCTAAAAATAAAAAAATCCTTTTAATTGTTAAGAAGGATTTTTGTCTAAATGATTTAGACATAAGGAAATACCCTATAAATAATCCTATAATCCACAAAAATAAGAAAGACCTATGCATTAATCCACCAAAAACACTCACTCCTATCAAAAGAGCATAAATTATATTTTTAAGTCCTTTAACATTAACACCAGATTCTTCCATAACAGTTAATGATGCTAATGAAGTTATTATAGCTAAAAGTGCAATTGGACCAAATTGATGTGTAAGTTCATAATGCCCAAATGATAAAAATAAAAGTATAAGATCTGCTCCAAAAGAAATTGTCAATAATGCAGAGACAAGTAAAGATATAAATGTAACTACAGTAAGGGAAGTTGGAACTAAATTAATAAAAAATACGATTATTGAAAATAATATCAATGATACTTCTAAAATAAATTGAAAATGATTTTGAGCTATAAAAGGCATTTAAACTCCTATAATTAGTTATTACATTAATAATATAAATTTTAACGTCTATATACAATCATGAAAATATTAATTAGCTAAAAAAGTCATTATGGAATAAGGATTAATAAGAATGGCACGATTTTTAAAAATTATAAAATACTTCATATTTTTATCTTTTTTATAAATAAAAACATTTTTTTAAAGTTATAAAATATTTCATATTTTTAATCTTTTAATAAATAAAAACATTTTTAAAAAGTTATAAAATATTTCATATTTTTATCTTTTTTATAAATAAAAACATATTTAAAAAGTTATAACTTGATTCATATTTTTAATCTTTTAAAACTTCTGTTTTTTTTTTTAAAATTATAAAATACTTCATATTTTTAGTCTTTTAGAAATAAGAGCATTTTTTTAAAATTATAAAATACTTCATTATATAATTTTTATAAATTATTAAAATATAATTTTATATAAACAAGTATATAAATTTTTAAACCTTAATTGTGATGTGACTATCAATTGATTAGTTGTTGCAATTTTTTAAAATTGATTTTGAACTTGAATTGGCAAATGCTCCATTTTTTAAAAGAAAAATTTTTCTTAGAAACTAAAATTTTGATATTAAACAAAAGATTAGTAAAAAAATTATTAAAGCTATAATAAACAAGACATTAATTAATATTTAATTTATTAATAGCTTTTTGAGCAGCTAATTGTTCAGCTTCTTTTTTACTTTTGCCAATACCCTTTCCAATCTTTTTACCCCCAACATGAATCTCCATTATAAATGTTTTATCATGAGGATAACCAAATTCTTCAATTAATTTATATTCTATTGTTATTTCATTAGCATCCCCGTATTCTTTAATTCTTGATTTATAATCATTGAAAAAGATTGTTTCTCTATCAATATATTGAAATACTGTTTTTTCCAAAAAGTTTCTTGTTTTTTCTATTCCTTGATCTAGATATATTGCTCCTAAAATTGATTCAAAAACATCTGCATTTATAGATAGTACTTCATTTTTACTGATTTTCATTTCTTCATCTGAATATACTTGTATATTTTTGTCTAAATTTAAAATTTTTGAATAATATATTAAAGCAGCTTCACAAACATAATTTGATCTTAATTTTGTTAATTTTCCTTCACCTTTATTAGGATACTTTTTATATAAATATTCAGAAACGAGCATACTCAATATAGAATCTCCTAAAAACTCTAATCTTTCATAATTATAATCTAAATCATTATTAACTCCATATGATTTATGGATAAAAGCCATTTCATATAATTTAGAATTGTTTGGAACAATACCATATTTTTCTAATAAATTCATAAAATCCCTTTATAAAGATAAAATATTCAAAAAACAACATTATATATAAAAATATAAGATTTTAAAATATTATTATATATATTTATAAAAAAAAATATAAATAATTAATGTTTATGAATATATAAATGAAAAACTTTATTTATTAAGTATAGAGTCCAACACTTAATTTTTAGCTATGAATTTTCTGTTTGTATTAAACAAGCTGAGTATTTTTTTGCCAAAAATTGGGTATGTATTATAATGAAAAAAGGGAATTAAAATTAGTGAGAACCATGAATCATAATAAAGAAAAAAATCAAAATTCTACCCATGTATTAGTCGAAGCATTGCCTTATATAAAGAGATTTCATCAAAAAAAGATAATGATAAAATATGGAGGTCATGCAATGATTGATGATGTAGCTATGGACTCCACAGCAAGAGATACAGTGCTTTTAAAATATGTGGGAATGGAACCAATTGTTGTTCATGGTGGAGGTCCTGAAATAAGTCGTTCAATGAATAAAATGGGGAAAGAACCTAAGTTCATTAAAGGATTACGTGTGACTGATGAAGAAACTATGGAAATAATAAAGATGGTTTTAGTTGGAAAAATTAATACAGATATAGTTTCTAAAATTGGTTTACATGGTGGAAAAGCTTCTGGAATTTCTGGAAAAGATAGTCAACTTATTTTAGCTACGAAAAAAGCTCCTCATAAAATTCGTGACGATGAAACAGGTGAAGAGCGAGTTGTAGATTTGGGATTAGTTGGTGAAATAAAATCTTTAAATACTGACATCCTTAATATGTTGACTGAAAATGGTTATATCCCAGTTATATCTCCAATAGGTATTGATAATAATGGAGATACATTGAATCTTAATGCAGACACTGTAGCTGGTGATATAGCTGCTGAAATTAATGCTGAAAAGTTAATTGTCCTTACAGATGTTCCAGGGGTTTTAAAAGATCCAGATGATTCCAATAGCTTAATAAAACAAATAAAAATTCATGAAATTGATGAACTCATAGATAATGGTACTATAAGTGGAGGTATGATTCCAAAAATAGAAACTTGTGTTAAAGCTATTGAAGGAGGAGTAGCTTCTGCTCACATTATTGATGGTAGAATAGAACACTCCTTACTTCTTGAAATATTTACCACAAAAGGAATTGGGACGATGATAACAAAGTAGCTAAATGTTACTGCAAAATGAAATTTATTTCTTGAAAAAAATTATTTAAATTTTAATCTTGAAAGATTTTTGTCTTGAAAGAAAATATTTTAATGATTTATTAAAATAAATTATTCAAATATAACTTATTCCTTTTTTAATTATTAAAATATATCTATTAAATTTTTAAATTATTAAAAAATTAATAAGATAAATGGATATAATTATTTTAAAAGCTATTCTTACGTAAAATTTTATTTCCAGAACTATAACTTGTTTTAATACAATAAATTATGTATAGCTAATAATTTAAGACAGAAACCATCAAGTTTTTCAAAAATATAATATTTTGCAAAAAACTTTTTTTTTTTTTTTGGATTATATATGATTTAATGATAAAAATAATGTTATATATGAAAATAACGAAAGTTAATTGAATAAATAATAAAACAAAAAAAATTATAAAAAAAATAGGAAATTAAGGAAATTAAGAACTAAAAAATTGAAAAAAATAAGTTTATTTCATGATTAAATTAAATTTTTTAATTCATTTTTAATTGCATTAGCTAAATCCATAGTTTTGGATTTTCCCCCTAAATCAGGAGTTAACACTTTATTATCTTTTAACACATTTCGAACAGCTAATTCAATTAGGTTTGAAAAGTACTTCTCATTTAAAAAATCTAACATCATTGATATTGATAAAATCATAGCTATTGGATTAGCTATTTGTTTGCCAGCTATGTCAGGTGCTGAACCATGAACTGGTTCAAAAAGTCCATTTTTATCTCCAATATTTGCTGAAGGTGAAAGACCCAAACCTCCAACAAGACCAGCTCCTTCATCTGATAGAATATCTCCAAATAAATTTGTTGTAACAACCACATCAAACTCTTGTGGTTTTGTAATAAGATACATTGCCATAGCATCTATATAATAATCATTAGCTATTATTTGAGGATATTTATTTGAATAGCTATTAGCTATTTTATAAAAGGATTCTTTAAAAATACCATCAGTCTTTTTTAGGGCATTAGCTTTATGAACACAAGTAATTTTTTTTCTATTATCCTCAATAGCTTTTTTAAATGCAAAATCACATATTTTTGTGCTAGCTTTTTTTGTTATTACTCTATTAGCTATTGCCTTATTTTCATCTTCTTCAAATGACTCTATTTGAGAATATAATCCTTCAGTATTTTCTCGAATTATCAAAAAATCAAGATTATTAAACAATGATTTTATTCCATCAAATGATTTAACAGGACGTAAATTAGCAAAAACATCTAATTTTTTTCTAAGTTCAAGTATTGGACTTTTTTCATTAGGAGTTGAGGTGATTGCTCCAAATAAAGTAGCTGAACTTTTTTCACAATATTTTATTGTTTCCTCAGGAAGAGTAGTTCCATTTTTTTCAAAACAAAAAAAACCAGCTTCAGCTTCAATAAAATCAAAATTTAGATTTAAACCATCTAAAATATTAATTCCAGCATCCATTACTTCTTTTCCGATTCCATCTCCAGGAATAACAGTTATTTTCTTCATTACTCTCAACTGACTTTGAAATTAAAAAAACCATTCAAAACTAAAATAAAAAAAATATTATAAAAAATCACGAAAACAAATTATAAAAAAATTAAAAAAATATTATAAGAAAAATTTTTAAAAGTAATCATTAAAGAAATCTTAAAGTTAAATTATTAAATATTATAAGAAAAATTTTTAAAAGTAATCATTAAAGAGATCTTAAAGTTAAATTATTAAATATTTGAGAAAAATTTTTAAAAGTAATCATTAAAGAGATCTTAAAGTTAAATTATTAAATATTTGAGAAAAATTTTTAAAAGTAATCATTAAAGAAATCTTAAAGTTAAATTATTAAAGAATTAGAAAAATATTTAAGAAAAATTTTAAAATATATTATAAAAAAAAATTTCAAAAATTTAATTATAAAAAATTATTTTAAATATTTCAATAATTCATCTTTTTTAGAATATGTTGTTTTTACTGCACTGAGAATATCTTCTTTGGATAATGGTCCATCTCCACCTTTCTGCATAGCACAAATATTTCCAGATTCAGTGATTCCTATAGATAAACGAGCATCCAAAATACTTTCTTCATCTAAAGATGGATCAAGAATCATTTTATCACCAATTTTAACAAATGTTGACATTGTAGCTTTATCTTTTAAAGGTAAATCCATGGTAGCATCTTCATCAATGATAATTTCATCATTTTTATATTCAGCTATAGGTAGTTTAGTATTCATTAAAGCGGCCATTACTGCAAACATAGCTGCATCAAATAAATTACCATCATAATCAATAATGTGTAAATCTATAAAAATCATCCAAACTTTTTTACCTTCTTCAATACAGAGTTTTTCTAAATCAACCATTTCACTTTCACGAACACATCTATCTACAACACGTGCAAGCTCAACAGAAGACTCACTTGGTGGTCCTGGTTCAAACTTAGGATCAGCTATTGGAAGCATTTCAGAGTTTGTCATTAAAACACCCACATTAGGAGTGTCTGGGAAAGGTTCACCAATTTGTGGCTTAGCTCCAACAATTATCTGAGTATTTCCAAGTTTAACTCTTGCAGATCCTTCAGCTTTTGAAACAAGATTGGTTTCAATAACAATATCTCTATACTCATCAACAGCTCTTCCATCAGCTCTTTCGTTATTGTTTATAAGATTTGTAATACTTTGTCTTGTAATTTCAGGAATAATATTCATATTTACGCCTCATATCGATTTTTAAGAGCTTCTTTTTGAACTTCACTAATTTGTTTACAACCTTCAATAGCTAAACACAGTGCTTTATCAAACTCATCTTCGGTGAGATTCCCATCACTTTGAAGTAAAGTTATTTCTCCAGTTCTAGGCATAATAGCTACTGGAACATCGGCTTGTCCTTCCTTATCTTCTTTTTCAGATAAATCCAATACAATCTCGCCATCTACTTTCCCAGCTGCACATCCAACAACCATGTCTTTCATTGGAATTCCCGCATCAGCTAATGCAACAGAAGCAGCAGTTATCCCTGCACACCTTGTTCCACCTTCTGCTTCAATAATTTCTATAAAAATATCAACCATAGATCTTGGAAACCTTTCCAATAATAAAGATGGTCTTATTGCTTCAGCAGTTATTTTAGAAATTTCTATAGATCTTCTATCTGGTCCTGGTCTTTTTCTATCGTCTACTGAAAAAGGAGCCATGTTATACCTACATCTAATAACTCCAGTATCAGGACGTAGCAATCGCCTAATATATGACTCTCGTGGACCATAAACAGCTGCTAAGATTTTATTCCCACCAACTTCTAAGTAAGCAGATCCATCTGCTCTTTTTAATATTCCTGCTTCTATTTTTAAAGGACGGATTTCATCTAACTTTCTTCCATCTTCCCTTTCTTTATTAGATACAATATCATTTGTGATGATAAAAATCACCTCATAATAAAATTAAAATTTTTATATAATCTAGAAAATACCCTTAAAATTTTCAAGTTTTGGTTTTTCTAGTTCTTCTTCATTTGCTTCAAAAGAATTATCAAAGTCAGGATCATTATTTAAGTGATTTTTAGAATTATTTTCACCAAATTTTGATTCATGAGATTCTTCTCTATCTTTAGGTAATTCTCCATCAATAAGTAAAAATAGCTTATCTCTTATTCTATTAGTAAGACCAGATGTATGGGCTTCAGCTTCAATCAAATTAATAACATTTTTTGTAATTTGCTCCATGTCCACATCACCTTTAACCCAAACAAGACCATTTTGACCAACAACAATTTTACATCGAGTTTTATCTTTAATCATGTTGATCATAGAACCTTTTTTACCAATCAAACGTGGGACTTTTGTAGGAGTAATATCCACTAAAATACCATTTTTAAATTTACCCATTCCTCGTCCTTTCAATCCTAATTTGACTTTCTTTACTTCATCAACATCTACAACTCTTAAAAAAAGAACATCACCAATTTTAAAAACTCTACTTAATTCTTTTTTTTCTCTTCCAAAAACTTCTGAAGCTGGAAGTATCCCTGAGTAAGGCGAATTAATGTTCACTCCCCACATTGAAAAGCGAATATCCTCAATCTCTCCTATAACTACATCGCCTTTTTTTGGAATATACTTACTTTTAAGAGGTATCACACTAATTTTATTATTTCTCAAAGAAACTAAACCCATTAAAGAAGAACATATCATATCTCCCTCTTTGAAAGTCCCTCTACCAGGATAATAATCATCCTCAGCTAAAATTTCCCCAGGAACAACAAATTTTTTATCTTCTACATGTATCATGTACACCTACTCCCCTAAGAGTATCTAATGAATATAAGATTGTATTAATTAATTTAAAAGTAAACATAAGTTTTTTAGTTAAATTTTTTAGCTTAACATAAGTTTTGCAGCTTAACATAAAATTTTTAGTTTAACATAAGTTTTTTAGTTTAGCATAAGTTTTGCAGCTTAACATAAAATTTTTAGTTTAACATAAGTTTTTTAGTTTAGCATAAGTTTTGCAGCTTAACATAAAATTTTTAGTTTAACATAAGTTTCATAGCTTAACCTAAATTTTATTAGTAAACATAATTTTTTTTTTAAAACAAAATCAAACAGATTATTTATTTAAAAAACAGCTAAACTTTTTAAAAAAAGATGATGAAAATATGAATTATATAAAATTAATCAGAAAATAAATTGGACAATAGCTACTATTTTGAAGATTATCATTAATTATTTCAAAATAAATAATTATTGATAAACTATTTAATTAGCTTAGTTTCTGATTTTCCTCCAGATAATTCATTCATTTTCAAATTAAAACGATTTTGAAGTCCTCCAGCCATTTCTATAATAGCTATCCATGACCCATCTTGTTGCCATTCTTCATTTATAATTTCCCCAAAGTGAGAGATACTTGAATAAGCATTACCTGCTACATTTCCAGGAAGCCTAACAGCTATGCGAACTTTTTCAAATCTTATTGGAATTTTAACTTTAATAGCTTTTAAAGTAGTTTTCACTTGTTCATCTACAGATTTGAAAGGATCAATTTTAACTTTAGATTCATCCATTGCATTTTCAATTCGCTTTACAGGATGAGGGAGACCATTTTGGGGATTAATAGACTCTCGTGCTATTTTATTAACAACCATTCTCCTCTTTTCTTCTTGCATCTCACGTTTTTGTTTTGCTGTTAATTGAATATGACCTTTCTCAAGTATTGCAGTTGCTACTTCTAAAGTATCTGTATTGTCAAATACTTTGTTCATGCTATCTTCTGAAGCCTTATCTCCCTTTTTAGCATCTTTAAAAATTTCTTCAACAGCTAAAACATCTTCAATAGCTATTGGATCCTTTTCAGGATTTTTAAAATCAGCCGCTAAGTCAGGATCAACTAATATTTCAAAAAGCTCTCCATAAGATTCTAATCTAGCAATTATAGCATCATCAATGTTAACCATAAATAATCATCTTCAATGTTTATTAAAAATAATTATTAAATTATTATATTTATATATTTTTAATACAAATTTTATTTTTAAAATTTATAATTAAATAATTATTCTTCTTTTAAATTTATCTTTCTCTAAATCAATACTAATCTTATAATTTTTCTTATTTTTATCTATTCTTCGTTAATATCTTCTTCATCAGTATTAAGTTCTATATCTTTTCGATTAAGAAGTGATTCAACATATTTATTTACTTCTTCATCAGAAATTCTTCTATATTTTTTAGTGCTTTTTTCAATAACAGCTATTTCAACACTTTCACCAGTGGTTTTACCTTCAGTAGCTTCAAACACTGCATCAAGAGCTAAATCAATAGATTCTTCTAAACTTAAATCCTCTTTATAAAACTCTTCAAAGACTTCCATAGATGCTTGTCTGCCTGAACCAATAGCTGTGGCTTTATATTCTATCAATGCTCCACTTGGATCAGTTTCAAATAATTTACAGGAATTTTCAGTTACTCCTCCAATTATCAGTGCAGAACCAAAAGGTCTAACTCCTCCATTTTGAGTATATAGCTGTTTCATATCACAAATTTTTTTAGCTAGTGATTCTACTCTAATTGGCTCATTATATGTAATTCTATTAATTTGAGATTCAATTCTAGCTCTTTCTATTAGGGCTCTTGCATCAGCTACAAGTCCAGATGTAGCTGCACCTATATGGTTGTCAATTTGAAATATTTTTTCAATTGATTTGGATTCTACTAATTTACTTGTAGTTCTTTTATCCACAACAAGAACAATTCCATCTTTTGATTTCACACCTAATGAAGTTGTGCCTCTTTTTACTGCCTCTCTTGCGTATTCTACTTGAAAAAGCCTTCCATCTGGGCTAAAGACAGTGATAGCCCTATCATATCCTGCATTTTGTAAAGGTTGCATATAATTTACCTCTCTATTTTGATTATACAATTAAATTTTATAGTTTATCTGTCCATATTAGCTAATATTTATCAATAGCTAATATTAAATATTGTAATATAAATAATTATTATATAATTTGAACATTAATATGAAAAATTGATTAAACATATCATTTTCAATGATAATTTTTTTTAGTTTTCTACAATAATTTTAATTCTAATTTTAATTTTTATTAAATATTTTCTATGGAACTTTAATCAAATATTAATTAATTAAATAATTAATATTATAAATAATTATAGTTTTAATGGTAAATTTTATCCTTATGAATATTTTTTATCTTATTTAAAATCATTTTAATTAAATTTTGAAAACGAATGTTTTTCAACACTAGAAAATCAAGTTTTTTTTTTTTTTTTTTTTTTTTTTTTTTTAAATTAAAAAAAAAAAAATTTTAATAATTTTAAAAAAATTTTTTTAAAAAATTTTTTCTAAAAATGATGTAATTTTAAAAAAATAAAAAAATT
>WRMT01000044.1 GCA_009777005.1 Methanobrevibacter sp.
TAAATTTTTATAATCTTTTAAAAAATTTTTATTTTTAAAAGTTTTTAACAAAGTTTTTCATATTTATTAAAAATATTCTTAAACTTTTTTATTTTTATAAATATAAATAAATTTTTAAATATTTATTAAAAAATATTCTTTAAAAAATTCTAATAATTTTAATAATAATTATTTTCAAGTTTTTCATTAATAATATCATCTTATAGCTACTTCTTTACCTAACTCATCTAAAAATGTGCAAACTCGGCAAATTTCATTTGAAGAAGGTTCACCACATTTTATGCAGCTGTCAAATTGAAAATCAGCTACATATTCTTTTTTAAGTGCTGGTTTAATTTTATCAAAGCCACGAAGTGTTGAATACATAATAGTAGGGTGATTCTTTGACAAATTCTTGATAATTTCAGAAACTTCACCTCTGAATGATTCTTGAGAATAGGGACATCCTGCAAGATGAATTTCTAAGTCTTTAGCTATTGTATACAATCCAATTTCACGCTCTGGAATTTCACGAAGGGGTTTTATTTTAGGTCTAAACAATGGACTGTAAGACATTGTTTTAGGACCAATCATGGTTAAATTATTGATATTTCCCTCTAAATAGTTCATTAAAATAGCTTGAACTTCATCATCTAAGTTGTGACCTGTAGCTATTTTATCAGCACCAAAATCTCTTGCAGCTTTATTAATGATCCAACGACGAAACACTCCACAATAGCTACAGGAAATCCTGTGATTTGGAATTTTCATTATTTCATCAAGGGTGGTGTTAAATAAACTTTTAAATGAAAGAACCTTGTGTTCAATTCCTAATCTTTTAGTGTGTTTTTTTGCAATAGCTACTCCATCATTTCTGTAATTAGCTATTCCTTCATCAATAGTTACAGCACATAATTCAATAATATTACGCTCTTTATATGTGTTGAGAATGTCTAGTGTAGCTACACTATCCTTACCTCCAGATAAGGCAACTAAAACCTTATCTCCTTTATCAATTAGATTTTCTTTTTTTATAGTTTTTATAACTTTTTTTTGAATACTTTCAATGAAACAATTTTTACATAATGCTTGACCAGATTGTTTTCGTTTTATAATTACTTTAGGATTAGCACACTTTGTACAAGCTTCCATAATCATCCAAGCCATATAAATAAATTTTTAATTTAATAAATTAATTAGTAAATAATATTTACATTCATATTTAAATTAAATTATAATAAATATATCTATAAAATACGAAAACATGAGGATAATTAAATGAAAAAATATGATTTCTTTATTAGTCATAGCTCACAAGATATGGAATTAGCATATGAAATATGTAATTATATTGAAGTAAATGGTTTTTCATGTTGGATTCCATCAAAGGATATAATTCCTGGCAACGTATTTGAAGAACAAATAATAGAAGCTATAATGTCAAGTGATTATTTTATTGCTTTGATTACGGAAAATTCTATGAAAAGTCGGTATTGTTTACAGGAAGTAAAATTTGCTTGGGATAACGCAACAAGTCGAGGATTAACTATGATTCCAATTCGTGTAGATAATGCGAAGGTTGAACATTTTCATTGGGCAGAATGGGTTAAATCTTCTGATTTTCAAAAATTTTTTGATAATCTTTTTGCAGAAATAAAATATGAAAAAAAGCAACAAATTACAATAGAAAAAATTAATTCTCTCATTAAATTAGGAGCAAATAAAGAAGCTGCAAAATTGATTGTAGCGATTACAGAGTATAAACAAAAAAAATATCAAGGCACTGGAGAAGAAAATGATTTTAATAACCTTGTAAAAATAGCTATTAAATTTTCTGATTTTAATTATGGGAAAGAAACAAAAGAAGAAGGAATTAAATGGCAAAATGCCATTGACTATATTTTTGAAAATGGGAGAATTTTTGAAAAAGATTATCTTATCAAACCAGAAAATAGTGACAAATTGGCTTTTAACATTCAAATAATGTTAAAAAACATTTATTACCTCAATGTTGCTCCTACCGAAAAATATGATGAAATTAGAGAAAAATTAAAAGAAAAATTCCCTGATATAAAACCTTTCAGCACATCAATACCAGAATCTAAAAATCTTGTAGCAAGTCCTGATATTGAGCTATATGAAGCAGCTGCAAAGTATCTTAATGAAAGTTACAATATGTTCAATATTTTAATGAAACGAGGAGCTGGACTTGATTTTGCAAAGTGCCTTTTGACCAGTTATGAAAGACTCCAAAGTTTTTGTGAAATTGTAGGCGATAAAACAAATGGTACACTATGTATTGATAAAATAGTTGAGTTAAAAAATAAAATTGCAGCGTTGGAAAAAGAAGATAATCTTTCCACAGATTCAATAGCAGAAAATGGGATTAAAACATTACTTGGATTAAAAATACCTGAAAGTGGAAGATATGATGCTTTTCTATGTCATAAAAAAGAAGACTTGGATATAGCTAAAAGGATTTATTAATATCTGAAATCTGAAATGAAAGAAGTGTTTTTAGATGACGTTTCATTACCTCAATTGGGAGAGGCAGAATATAGAAAAGCAATTATGCAAGCCCTTGATATGTCAGATCATTTTATTGTGGTTATCTCTGATTTGGAATATTTATCCTCGAAATGGATTGAAGAAGAAATGAGTACTTTTCATTCGGAAATGAAGGAAGGCAGAAAAGAAAATTCGAATTTCTTGTTTGTTGTAACTGAAGAGGTTATGGAAACAATCATTTGTCGAAATAAAAAATGTTTTGAAATTGACTACAGGCGATACGAAATAATCAAGATTAGTGAATTCAAAGAAAAATTAATAAATTATATTAAGTAAAAAAAACATTAAGTGTATAATATGGAATAAATAAATTTAATGTGATTATAGAATGAATAAAAAAGTGTCAGCTATTTTAATTGTGATAATCATCATGATTTGTGGAGTTGCTATTTATTTAAGTAATTTCTCTGGTTTATCTTCTGAAAACACATTAACAGACAATGATAGCTTAGCTATTGAACTAGAAGGTGAGGAAATTATTATCAATGGATTTACTTGCATGATTCCAAGTAGCTATGCTAATGGGACAATTAAAAAAAGCCCAGGGATTGAAACCTATGGAACTTATGAAAGTGATAGTATTTATATTACAGTTTATGACAATTCTCCAGAGGGGGATAAAGTTTATCAGGGAGATATTGATTACTTTGCATATGGAATAGCTAATAAGGATAACAATCCAAAGAGAGAGAATGTGACAATAGCTAATCACACCATTCTTTATGTCACTCAACACTCTGATACTCGTGGAGATTATAGATTAGCTTTCTTTGAAGTTAATGGAAAAAAAGTTCTTATCGAATGGTTAGGTCATGAAATAAGTCCAGAGATTAAAAATATAATTCACAGCTTCTATAAATTGAACTAGTATTCTTTAATTTCACCGATTCATTCCAAATCCCTGTTAACTCTATCAATTTCTTAATCTCTGTTACAAAACTCTTAGACCTACTTAATGAAGTTTTAGTTTTTGATTTAATCACTTTAAAATGAGCATTATATTGAAAAGAAGATCTTTTTCTTCTTTCAAACTCAAAAGATTCGATTATTTCGTCGGCAAAATCAATAGGACTTGAAATTCCCATTATTCGATGGGCTTCATCTTGAACTATCTCAAAGTCTTCTAAATAGTTTGATTTAAGTTTATCTCTTACAAAAACGATTAATGCATCATTAGTGACTTTATGAGATATTTTATCTCCAACTTTATATTCAATATTCATTAAAATAGCTTTGCAATATAATACATAGAATAATATGAAGTTACAACAACCCATAAATTAGATATATTCTCTTCAAACAGAAAGTTAGCTACTTCTAAGCTTTCATCAGACTTTTTTGTGAATGTTTCTACGATACCTACATTACAATCTACTTTTTTAAGCAAACCTTCATTAATATAACTTTTTACATTTATATTTGCTTCTTCAATCCTCTTATCGTTTAACATTAAATCACCAGAAAAACTATAAATCATGAAGTGATTAAAAAGGGATTAAACTAGGAACAATTAGTTTTAAATTCATTGATACTTTTTCTATTATATTATGAATTTAAAATATATTTTTTCTTTGTGCCATATAATAAATTATAATATTGTTCAATTCCATGTAAAATAACATTGCAACTAATAGCTTCACTTACAACAGTAAACTGTTTGCTTATTATCATAGATATGAACTCTTCAAATGTGAAAAATACAAGATGAATATTAAAAGAAAATATTCCAAATTTTCGCCAGATTAGTTTTTCTTTACTTTCATCTGCAACAATCAATAAATCTATATCAGAATGTTTATTTGCTCTTCCTTTTGCATATGAACCAAACAAGAGACCTATACAAGGAAATGTAAATTCCTCGAATTTTTGAGAAATAGCTTTTATATCCTTATTTGAAGTGATTTCAATTTTTTTTTCAAATTCTGCTTGATAAATCTTAGGATTTATCTTTTTGTGTAGTTTAATGATATTTGAACTTCCAATCTTATCTATTTCAATAATTTTTTCATTTTGCAGTTTTTTTATAATATCATATGTATTTTTATAATTTATTTTAGTTCCCTTTGCTACATCAGCTATATTTAGTACTTCCTGACTATTGGAAATCAAATATTTTAATATTTCTATAGAATTTTTTCTTTGTTTCATATTACCCTCATAAACTAATCCAAAGATTTATGGTAAAATTACCATATCTTCATGGTATAATTACCATATAGTTATGGTTGTTAGACCATATAAGTTTTTTTAAAAATAAGTAATAGAACAAAAAATAATTCCAACATATAATAATATTATTTATATAAAATTTAATAAATATAATTAATAAATTTTTCTTTATTTTTATTACTATTTAAACTTTTAAAACTTTTCATAATAATGTCAGTAAGAAATTTTTTCAACTAAAAAAAGAGTTAACCAACATTGAAACACAAGTAAAAAATGTCAGTTTAAATTAGGTTTGTGTGGAAATAGGAGAGCAAATTGATGGTGAACGATGTTGTGCCTTAAAATTAGACTTATTTAATATGTTTCTTCTTTTTAGGAGATAAACATTCTTTTTCAAATTCTTTCATAGCTTTTTCAGCACATTCTTGACCAATTTCCTTACTTATCTTATAAATATTTTGTTTTAATAAACTTGAATAAGTATTCATTGTACTGTCTCCTTGATAGCAAGATATATGTAATTAAACCCGTATTTAAATAGGAAACTAATTGAAAATCACTAGAATTGAAATTATCCTCGAATACTATAATGATAATGTTTTTTCAAAATGAAAGTTTGTGGTTTAATTCTACCTATTGAATTTATGGATACTTTTACATTTGTAACATTGCTTTGTGTATCTCTCAAAAAATTAAGTTTTTTTTCTAACTCCTCATTTTTTTTACTCATAATTTCACCATTATATAATCTTATTATAGTATTTAATATATAAATTTTCCAATTTGATTCTCAAGATCATTTTTTTCTTGGGATAAATCCAAAATTAATCCACAAGAACATTCAAATTTTGCATCTTCTGGAAGCAAAATTTTTCCTTCACTCTGATTAGTATCATCTATAGAGGAATCATCAATAAGTTTCGCGTAAAAAAGATATTCTGTGAAACAAATTGGGCATTTAGCCCCAATGTCTACATGAGTTGTTACTCCTTCTTGAGGAAGTTCAACTGCTTGTTTAATTAATTTATTATCATTAGTCATAATTAATTTGTACACACTTGTCGATTGGATAAGTAATCTAAGTAATACATGTATTCTCTCAATAATTTCTTCAATTTGAGGATTATCATGAATATTGTCAATTTTTAACCCAATTTTTTCTAAATCATCGATTTTAAGAGATCTTCCATGAGTTTTCCATTCTGAATGGTTTGATAATTTTTCAGCTATTTGTTCAGCTCTTTCTACTCTCATTTCTTGACTAACTTTCTTTTGACTAGATTGTGTCAATTTCCAATTTTTAAATTTATAATTAGACAGAAAATTTTTTACAAGTTCTTTACCATAAGCTAAAGTATTATGAACTAATTTTAATTCTTGAGGAGCTATTTGAGCAATCATTATAGCTTCAAGGTTATTTAAAGAATCTTGGTTTTCTTTTTCTTTGAACCATTCGTCATAATCATAGGCAGATCCAACAGTTCTTCCTATCTGAACTTGTGCATCAATAGGACCTAAACTGCCTGTTTCATTCATATAAATCTTATCTCCACACATTGTTAAAATAGTACCTGCACTTTTACATTCTCCTGCAACAATAAAATCAACATAATCCGCTTTATTTCTAAGGAATTTTGCAATTTCTTCAGCAGCTTCACCAGAACCTCCTGAAGTTTCAATATAAAAACTTAATTTTTTTGATTTATTTTTTCTTAAAAGATCTCTAATATTATAATAATCATCCATATCAAGATATATTGGAGCATCTCCTAAATTGGGATTAGCAGCATATATAATTAGATATTTTTTCATTGATTGATTATAATTAGCAATCAAATTCGTTAATTCTTTCTCTAATTCTTCAGGTCCCATGTTTTTATTAATATATTCTAGCATGTAACTCAAAATAACACCCTTTAAACTTTTTAACTTCTAGCAAATAATTCTGTAATCTTCTGATTATCTCTTTTTTCAATGCATTATTTCCTACAAATAACTTATCAAAAAACTTTTAAAAGTTTTTTACCATTTTTAAATAAGTTTTAATTTAATATAAACCATTAATAAGATATTGTTTAAAATTTTCGTGATTTCTGTCTTTAAATGTATTGTTTGTTATGAGTTTGTAGAATAAGCTACTGAAATAAAACGTTTCAGAAGATAAAAATTTAAATTTCTTATTATTTTTCGCTCATTTAAACTACTCTAATTTTTCGAGTAGTTGGAGTTTCATTAAGTTCTTCATCTTTGAAAATATTTTTCAAAAGATAAGTAATTATATTTTTTCACAAAAAAACATTGGCTAATGTTTTTTAGTTGTCATATAGCTTCGTTAATAAATAAAACCTTATAAAAGCATTTTTAATCTTGGATTATATTAATGTTTCACGAATTTCATTCTTTTAATTAACCATTGCTCCTCCATTATTGAAAACTTAATTTCTTTTTTTTTAAAAGTGAATGATTTAATGTAGCTACAATTATGTAAAAAATTCATTTTTTTTTTAAAAAAAATTTATTAATGATATTTTATTCGTTTTAACTAAATAATTAATCTTCAAATTAGTAAAAAAGATTTTCCCATGCTTAAACTATCCTCCTTATATCATATAAACATTAAGAGAGAACAGATGAAAAGTAATATTTTAAAAGTAAAAATTTAAGAGATGATTTTATATAACATTTAAATTTTAATTTATATATTTAATAGAATTGTTTTTAATACAATATTTATTAATATATAAAAGATTATTTAATTATTAAAAATAAAATTTTAAAAAAAAATATTAACTGTTCCAGCTATAGTATAGGTCATTACCTAATATTTTTCCTAAAAAATATTGTTTATTTATAAATAAACTACTGATTTTAATGAAAGAAGTTTGGTAATAACCTATATTTCTTAACTTTCCAATGTCTAACTCTTTCACAATTTGTGCATATTTTAATTTCTTTAAAGGAACTTGTTTAGGTTTTTTAGGTCTTTTTCGTTTACCTGTTTTCGTAAAATCAATAATAGCTATATCTATCTAATAACACTTGTTTATAATAACTTCTACCATCAGTAATAAATAACGGTAGCTCATCTTCATTTATTCTATCGCATGTATGTTTTACAACTTCGTCTGCTACTTTTTGAGTCATATTGCCCACAGGGTAGATAAAATTAGTCTATGTTCTGGTGCGAAGCTTAAACAAATCCATCTTTCATCTTCGTTTTTGCAGTCCATTCTTGGATACGTTTTTTTAATAAAAACCCCTAATTCATCAAGTTAAACTTTATTAACATTCAAATTTTTCATTAAAACTTTGTTAACTTCTTCACTGTGTTTAGATGCTATTTTTAACCATCTTCTCACTGTGTCTAGTTTAACTTTTAAAATTTTTGCAGAGTCATTACTTGATTCTTAATATGCAGTAATAATATAAAATATTATTATTTGTAGAAATTAATAAATATTAAATAATATTTAATTACATATAATTACTCAATATTTAATCAAACTCAATAAAATGGATAACAGGAGTCTAAAATTTAAATGAATTAATCATATTTTTATGAAAAATGAAAAAAGGATAGTTTTGTAAAAAGAATTAATATGAAAAAAAAGTTTAAATCTTAATTAATGGCATATATAGAGGTTAATGTGATTAAAATGAGTATTGCCGAAATAACTGGAAAAACAACTTCTAAAAAAAAGATTATAATGGGGTTGTACTGGACAAACAAAAAGGCTACAATTACTGTAGGTTGTGAACAATTTTTAATTAAAAAAATTGACACTGGAACTAATACATATACACCTAAAGAGAATAAGTTATTAAAGTTATCTCCTGATATCTTAGATGAAATTTTAGAGAATATGGAATCTCAAAAATAAGTTGAATTTGAAATAGAAAAAGGTGATGAAGAAATGAAACTTTCTTTCTGTAACAACATTTTTTCTATAGTCACAATCAATAAAGATCTTGAGAATGAAATAGCTGAAAAATTAGAATATGAAGGAAGGAAGAAGTATCCAAGTCTATGTACTCAATTTCCAGAGCGAATTGGAATCGAGGATTTTCCTTGATTTTAGCTATGTAAATTACTATTATCCTCATTGGGAAGTATTTTTCCTAGTAGCATATTAGTATCTAAAAAATGTGGACTTATATCAAACATTTATTCCCTCTTTCAAATAGTTTCCTATTGTAGAATTTAATATTTTCTTCTGTAAGGAAGTATAACTCTCATTAGTATTATGGAACTCATTGAATGGTTTTTTATAACGAAATTTTTCTATTTCCTCATCTGCAATATCAATTGATAATTTTAAAGTATTAGTCTTATTTTTAAATATTAAATCCCATTCTTTTTCTTTATAATCATAAAATTTATCTTTGTGTTTTACTCTCACTTCTTTTGTGAAAGTAAGCCATAAAAATTTAATAGGATCTCTTAAAACACTCCAACATTTTTTTAATAAATTTTCATCATTTAATAAATCTAAGTTTGCAAGAAAATTAGAGAAAATATCAGAAAAATCATTGAAATAGCTATTGCTTGGTAATTTAGATTCACATTTAAAAAAAGAATTGATGAACTTATCTGTATTAAAATAGTCTATAGATCTTTTTTTATCAGCTATATCAAATATTTCAAACTTGAAAGGATACATACAATCATAAGGAGCATATTTAAGATATACTTCCTTATGTAATTTTTCATAAAAATAATCCCTATTGTTTATTAATCCTTTCACAATATTTTCTATCTCAGGATACTTAATTATAATATTAAAATCATGATTTTTCAAGCTATTATAAGTATAATCATTAAGTTTTCGATTAGGATTTAATAAATGAATCATGCTATTGAAAGAATCACTAACAGTTTGGGAAAAGGGACCAAAATTATACCAATAATAGGGAATTTTATCAAATAAAGGATTTTTTTCACCTAAATCCATTTTAATTTTAAATATTGCTTTTTGACACCTAAATTTATTTATAGACATGTTTTTTCCTTTCATCTCAAAAAGCAAAAACATCAACAAATCATCTATTATTTCAACATTTTCATCCAATAGTTTATCCATTTCAATCCCAGCTTATAAATTAAGTGAAAATAGTTCAGTATTACTTTTATGTTTAATTGTTTATAAAATTTGATACTTTTTTACTAAAGTTTAAAATGCTTTTTCAATATTTCCTGATTTTTCCCTTAACTATCCTATCAAATGGATAATTAATCAATTAATATTTGATTTTATATGATTAAAAGTGGTTTTTTTATGGATAAATTTATCAAATATAACCTATAATGATATTCATTAATATTTTTAAAAGAAACACGACTAGTTCTAAGTTTTATTTTTTATTTTAATACAATTAAAAATTTTCCAAGCTGATGAAAAGTAATATTATTGAAAACTATGTTTATTTGTGATTGGTATTTTATCATTTTTCATGAGAGTAAATAACGGAAAAATCCCGTACTTTGCAAGGTTATTAGAATAAAGACTGTTATTACTCTTAAATAATAACTAGTATTTATTTTCTTTTGTAACCTCATAATATTATCATAAAAATTAAATTAAATTAAGAAAAGATATGAAATTTATTAGGCTATAGATTATAACTTAGAAGAACAGAAGTTTGAAAATATTTAAACGTAATCTAAAAGTTTATTACTAAATTGTAATAATTGAATTTTATTAATTAGCTAATGATTATCATTATTTTAAATAAAAATAATTTATTTATGTATATTTTCAATAACAAAGAAATAAGAAGTTTATGGAATAAAGAAGATAAGAAGGTATTTTTCTGTAATTTATATTGTTGACATTGAAGTGAAAGTAAAAACCTCAAAAGTATTGTAATGTTCTTAAATCACATATTAAAAAAGAAAATGTAACATACTACAATTTGTTGTAGGTTGAAAATGACCATTATAGATATTGAAATGATGCTAACATTACACCATAACAAATAGCTACAAACCAGCAAAAAACTATAAGAATATAAAAAATGTATACAAATTAATTCATGAAAAATAAGATACAAAAGCACTATTGACTACAGGAAAATCACAATTGAACTAAGGAGGGATTAAAAGAATTAACATCATTTGATTGTACTCACGAAGATTTAAATGAATTCTTAAAAAGATCCTATTAAACCTATGATTTCAAAGAATATCTATAAGGGGGTTGCCATCTTTAAATCTTTCTCTTACCTTTTTCATATATGCAATTTTTTTCTTAGAAGGAGATTCAAACATCTTTTTTACAAATTCATCAGCATCATTCCCTTTTAAAGTAGGTGTTGGAGCAATGGGTGTAGCCATAATTTAGTCCTCCTTTTTTTTTTACAATCAGGAGCATTATTTTTATTAATATATAAGTTTTTATGAGAAGATCAATGTGTTATGTTTAATATAATACACAAACCAATAATTATACAACAAGACAATGGATGTTGTAAAAAATGGAAAATTTAATAAATTTTGAAACTAATGATTCGCAAATTAGCTAAAAAAATGAAAAATTTTTCATAAATAAAGTAATCTATTATGTGAAAGTTTGTTTTTCTAATAAATTCTTTTAATTTCTTTGACTTTATCAAAATCAGTATCAAAAGAGGCTATTTTATTTATTTCCAGCTTTTTCATTATCTCTAATGAGAGACAATCTGCATAAGATAATGTACCATTATAATACAGCAAAGTATGAATTGCACTGTCATAAATCTGCCTGTTTTCTTCAAAAATAATATAATTATCTTTAATATTGTAATAAACTTCTTTTCCTAATCTTCCTCCAAACAAACTTGAAACATTTGTAACAGACTCTGATATAATTAAATTAGAAACAATTTTTTCCATATTGACAATTTTTTTAGCTACTCTTAAACTATCTTCATACCATTGATCTTTTTTATTAACAATAGCTGTGAAAAAAGTTGAATCAACAAAAATCATGGTCTTTCACCCTTTGCAACCTTCTTTTTCATTTTAACAGCATCAGTTTTATATGGAGTTTTTCCAATCCCAATTATATCTTCAAAATTACTTTTTTTTCTAAATTCAATATTAACTTTCCCATTTTCATCTAAAAACCATTCTATAATATCATCAACTTCAAGATTGAGTTTTTTTCTAATTTCAGAGGGTATAGCTGTTTGAAATCCTTTATATATTTTTGTTGAAAGCGACATTAAATCACAATTTTAAATTAGGTTATTATATTATTTAAAAATTTCTAATATATAATAAATTACTAATAAAACAAGTATATACTAATAAAAAATTATTTATTAATAAAAAATAAATTCCTAATTAAAAAATTATATTCTAATAAAAAAATTTTATTCTAATAAAAAAAGTATATTCTAATAAAGTTGATAAATTATAATAATTTGAAAAAATAAATTATATGGGATTTTTCTAAAAAAGGAGTAAAAAGAATTTTAAAATTAAGACGTAAAGTTAAATAAAAAAATATAAAAAAAATATAAAGTTGTCTATTTTAAAAATCATCCCAAAAAATCAAGGAAAACAATATATAATTAGTGAAAAAACAGAAAATATGATTATTATTAAAATAAATTATATATCAAAAGGTCTTTTAAATAAATCAAAATCCTGAACATATTCTTTACCAGTTATCATAGCTATTTCTGCTTTTTGAAGTTCTGCTCCTAAATATGCAGCGTGTTCAAATCTTGTGAGTAGGTCACGACTTATAATTTCATCAAAAATCTCTTTTGTGTTTTGCCCTTCAATAGCTAAATCTGCAATTGCTTTTTTAAAGTGAGTTACAATAATTTTACTATTTTTTGGATTTATTTCATGAACAACTGTGATTTTAAAGCTACCTGCTGGATCTAGGATAAAACTAGAAGATTTTTTTGCAGTTTCAACTGGCACATCAAATTCCTCATATAAAACTTGTCTTTTCTTTTTGTCCTTAAATAAAAGAAGGTTGATTCCAAGGTCTTTAGGAATTGAACCTCGATTTTTAGCTAAAAACATCATCTTACTAACAATAGCTAATTCATAAACAGACCCTTGGGTTTTTCCACTTTCTTCTGGAGTAAAAAGAATACTTGCTCCTAATTCCATAGCTATACCTGCAAGAAGAGCATTTACACCTACAGAATCAGTATCTATTAACTCAGTCACGTTTCCAACTCCAAAAAATATAGGTAGTTTGTGTATTTTTGAAAAGTCTCTACAAGCAATTATTGAATCAACGATACTAGTACTGTTAACTGGATCTAAGATTAAATCAGCTATAATTTCTATATTTTCACTTTGACAAAGCTTTGCTAAAGTGTCCATAGCTTTTACTCTTTCTTCTATTGAGTGAGGAACTTGACCTTTTGAAAAATTTGTTGGAAGAGCTACAGCAGGAATATTGTGTTTTTTAAGAAGAGGTAAGATTTCTTCATTGTTTCCTAAATCAATACTTAAAACTAAATCGATTCCACAATCAATAGCTATTTTTATTTCATCAGGGTTTAAAGTATCAATACTTAAGGGCTTATCTTTCATGATAGGGCGAAGAGTAGCTACTATCTCTGGAATCTTTTGGGAAAAATCTTCTCCAGCTATCATTCCAATATCAATCATATCAGCCCCATTAGCTAAAAAATATTCTGCCTTTTTTATTAAGTCTTCATTAGAAAGGACAGGAGCATTAGCTATTTCTGCTAAAACTCGCATTGGAAAATCCTCACCAACAGCTAAGTTTCTAATTAATATATTATTTGATTTTTTTAGTAGCTTTTCTTTTTTTTCCTGATTATTTTCAAAGTCTTCGATGAATTTTAATGCTTGTTTTCTCTTTTCTTCTTCAATTAGTTTATCAGCAGGTTTAGCTGTGGATAGTTCAAGTTCTTCAATTAAATCTAAAACCATTCCTAAATCTGCTCCATCTGTGGAACCTTTAAATGTTGGAATGTTTAATGCTTTAGCTATTTCATCTGTAGCTTTTCTCATTAAACCAGGGGTTAAAATAATATCAATATTATTTAACTCATCTTTATAAAATGTTTTAAGTTCCTTAATTATGATTTTAGGAGTTAAAAACGCAGCTATTTGAGTATCTGCAATATGAACAATGACTTCATGATTGGACTCATCAGCTATTTTTTTAACTAAGGGGAAAGCTAAATTTCCAGTGACAATAAGTATTTTCATGATTTAACCTTGAAAATCGTTATTTATTCTTAAATATATTTTTAATATTTTTTATTTAAAAAATGAAGATGTTATTAAATACATTTTTATATATTTATTTTTTTATTTAAAGAATGAAATAGTTTTACATTTTATTAAGTATT
>WRMT01000045.1 GCA_009777005.1 Methanobrevibacter sp.
TAATAAGTTTTATAAATTTAAATTTGAATAAGATTAAAAAGTAATTTATATTTTTTAAATAAATGTTGAAATGTTTTTTCATATAATAAATATGTTGTATATATTTAGATTTAAAATAAAATTAATAAATTATTAATTTTTTTAAAATAAATGTTGAAATACTCTTTAAATAAAAAATTAATAATTTTTATATAGTCAAATTAAACTTTTTGTACTATAAAAAATATCTATTAAAAATAGCATTTTAAATAGCTATGCATTATAATTTGAAAATCTCTTTTTCCCAATCTTCATTGATTATTTGACCAACACAAGCATACATAGCTGCAGCACCTAGGAATATTCCTAAATATCCTCCAATTGTTTGTAAAAGAGTTATTCCTGTAAAATCACCTGCTGCAAGTAAGAAAAATAGGACACTTACTACTCCAAACAATAATTGGAGAATTTTAGCATGTTTTAATGAACTTATAAACATTAAACTTGTAAAACAGCCAAATATTAACAAATAAAAACCTACTGAAATAGGATCCATTGCTTTAACTGGTCCAATAGTTGGTAGTAACCAAATCATAGCTAATGAAATCCAAAAAAATCCAAATGAAGTAAATGCTGTTGCACCAAATGTGTTTGCGATTTTCATTTCAAAAATTCCAGCTATTACTTGAGCAAAACCTCCTAAACATACAGCTACAGCTAAGATAACCATGGATAATTCAGTAATTCCTGCATTATGTAAACTAAGTAAAATTGTTGTAATTCCAAATCCAAAAAGACCTAATGGTCCAGGGTTTGCAAATGTATTTTCAGTCATTATTTTTCCTCTAATAGATAGTATAATAATTTATATTCAGTTAATATAAATTTCATGAATGTATTGTAAAATTAATAACAATCCACAATACTATTTTAAAATTTATAGAAAGGATATGTTAATTAGTCTGATATATAAATTTTTTGTTTTTTATCATTATTTTTTTTTTATCATGTTTAATCATGATAATTAACTATATGTAATATCTCTCATATTTAAATTTATTGTTTTTTTATCATTATTAATCATGATAATTAGCTATGATTATTTTCCAATAAATTAGGATATTTATTAAAATTTTTATTACTGGATACTAATTTTTTCTTTTACTCCATAGGGTTATAAATATAATTAAATAGATTTTTATTATCCTTATTTTGTTGTGAAAATTTCTTTTGAGAAATAATTGAGAAAAAATTGAAACTTAGAAAAAATGAGGTGAAATCAAATGAAATCAAATAATTGCTAGATTATTTATCAAAAGAAATGTTAGATTTGAATTAGCTAAACGTCACAGTAATGACGAGATAACTGGCACAATGAAGTTTATTTCAGAACTAAAAATAACTGTCTAGCTGAAGCTATTGTTTATTATGTTTATAATAGGAAATTGAAAATAAGAGTATTTTTTTACTTGAAAAACAAGGTTTATATCATGATTAACATTTTTGAAACAAATTTTATTTTTTCAAATGCTTTTCTATTATTTTTTGTCGTTTTTGGAAGCTCACTTCTTCCACAATTTGATGGAGCATCCAGTGATAGCCATAAGGATCTGATACAATAGCATTTATAACACCAAATTCTTTAAGTTCTGTTAGTGGTTGAATAATAGTGAACCCTTCCTTTTTACTTTTGTTGAAAATATCTTCTATATCTTCAACTAATAAGTTACACCACATACTATTTGGTTTGTCTTTTGAAGGTGCATATAGACCATATTCCTTGTTTTCATCTAACATATGGAATCGGGCATCTAACATACTAAATATTACTTCGTTTAGTCCTTTTTCATATGACGTGGCTTCAATTATTTTTGCATTGAAAACTTTTTCATATAATTTAAAAGCACTGAGAGAGTCTTTGACTATCATATCTATTTCTACGCCAGTTTTCATTAAAATTTCTCCAAGCATGTTTATTTATTTAAAAAGAATTATCATGAAATTATTTCTTGGATTTAACTTATATAATTTATTTTTAATTTTTAAGGTTAAATGATAATCTATATTTATTTTTAAATATAATCTTGTATTGCACTGTCAAAATTTCGCTTCTTATCACTTATTTTCACTGAACAGACCTATTACCTGAGAAATATGTATCATAATCACGAAACATATATCATAATTAAGAATTATATTGCCTTTTTTTTTTTGGAGAGGGAGAATTTTAACACAATCTCTTGGGTATAGTGTTTTCAAGTAACTGTTACTATTTAACACGGATTTATAATTTTATTTGTAATTTAATTAATTATTTTTTTTTTTTTTTTTAGAAATAAATGGTTTATAATTTTGTTTCATTAAATTTAATAATAATTAAGTTTTTGTCAAATGTTTAATGCTGAAAAAATCAGCATTAATAATTTTTCGTGTCAATATTCTAGGAAAATAGCTATACTTGCTCTATTTAAAAATAAAAAGCAAATAACTATATTTTCAAGATTATCAAATTTTTTTTCAAAAGTGCTGAAAGTGTGTTTAGCACCTGCAGCTTTGACGAACTTATTTAACTAGAATTTTTTAAATTAAATAAAAGTTTATATAAATCATTAATTAAAAAAATTTTGCCAAGGACTATTAATTTCAAGGACTATAAGTTATTGTACAATTCAAAATATTGCTGATAAAAAAAATTATGTATTAATAATTTATATATTTATAATACTAAAAAATAGCTATTTGTGCTATATTTTTAAAATAAGAACTAAATAAGATTTTTTTTTAAAATTATTAAATTTTTCAGATTCATTAAAATATCCGTGGGGTTATAATTAGTCACTGGATATTTCCCCTTCGAACTTTTCATAAAATCTCAATAAAACATCTTAATCATGGAATTATTGAAATTCCTATGAGGGATGAATTTTAAAATTCATATCTAAAAAATATATCTAAAATATCCATACCAAAACATCAACAAAGGAATTTAAAGAGATTGGAACCTTTGATATCGAGATTGGTGATTATAGAATGAATTTAAGAATTAAAAAAGTTAATAGAAAAAATAAAGATAAAAAAAAGATAAAAGAACTTTTTAAGGCTTCTTTTCCTAAAGAAGAACGTATACCTTTTTGGCTGATGTATATTATGACAAAAATAAGTAGTACAGAACTACTTTCTTTTTATGATGAAAATATTTTTTGTGGTTTTATTTACATGGCTACAATCGATAAGATCACATTTATTATCTATTTAGTAGTTGAAGAAGATATTAGGTCAAAAGGGTATGGAAGTGCTGTTTTAAATGAAATTCAATCTATGTATGAAGATAATAAGTTAATTGTCTATATTGATATAGCTGATGAAGCACAAGACAGTGACCAAAGGTTAAAAAGAAAAAAATTTTATATAAACAATGGATATAAAGAAACTAACTATTTAGTTAACAGCACAAAAGATGTAATACAAGAAATTTTAATAAAAAATGGGGAGTTTGATGAAAAAGAATTTACACAATTTTTTAAGAAATATACTAATGGGATAATGAAACCTAAAATATTTAAAAAATAAAAATCTAAGAGTAATTTTGAAGTTTTCTGGTTTTTATGAGGATTAAATAATAATATAAAGAAGTATCAAAATAATAATATAATTTTAAAACATAAAAGTAAATAATTTCACTATATCTAACATAATACATAAGTTAAAATCAGTAGAAGGTAACTCTAAACTAAATTGATTAGAAGCTATATCTAACATAATACATAAGTTAAAATACTACCAGAGTAAATATTTATGGAAATTATAGTTTAACATTTATGGTTATATATAGTCATGAAAATAAAGTTTTTAAGTAATGATAATTTTTAAAAGTATTATATCACTTTATTTTAATGATTTAACTTATTAAAATTTATATTTTATTAATCATGAAAATATCCATTATTATTTTAAAAATTAAATGAGATAAAAAATGATTTTTTAAAAATAAATTAATTTTATCCTAATTATTAATTAAAATATTTTCTTTTAAGCCTATAGTTTTGATTTTTATTGTAGTCGTTGAAAAAAAATTTGAATTAAATTACTTATAAAAATTAATTATTTTCAAAATATAAGTTTTATTTATATTAATTTTTAAAATAAATGGTTAATAATTATTTTTATAAATAAAATATAAATTTTAATCATTTAAATTAATTAATAAAGAATATAAAAAATTTTTAAAAAAACCATTACTTAAAAACTTTATTTCCATTACTATATTTTACTGTGTTTTGTAAAATTATTTTATTAATCTTTTTTTTGTTTTAGAATAGTTTTAAAGCAAACTTAATGGGATATATTATTGATAGTTAAATTTTGAGGATATATATGGTTAAAAAAGAAGAAACTTTGAAAGAAAAAATAACAGTGTTTTTGATTAATAAATTAAAAATTTCTAAAGCAGAGCTTTTTGCAATTTTAACAGCATTAACAGCAACGGTTTTAATTGTTAGCAATCTTGCTAGTACTAAAATGTTCGATTTCTTTGGAACTAGCTTAGTTTGGGATGGTGGTGCGATACTTTTCCCTCTTTCTTATATTTTAGGAGATATAATTACTGAAATTTTTGGTTTTAAATGTGCAAAAAAAGTGATCTGGACGGGTTTTGCAATGAATTTGGTGGCTGTTTTGGCATTGTTCCTTGTTCAACTTTTGCCTCCAGGTCCAGGGTGGGAAAATCAAGTAGCATTTGAGACAATCATGGGTTTCATGCCTCGTATTGTTGCTGGTAGTTTGATTGCTTTTGTTTGTGGTCAAATTCTTAATTCTTATGTTTTTGTAGAAATTAAAAAGATTACTAAAGGTAAACACTTTTGGCAACGGGCAATTGGTTCTAGTTTGATTGGGGACTTGGTTGATACTGTGATTTTCACTACAATTGCATTTATTGGCACGATTTCAACCTTGCAATTTGTAGGATTGCTGTTAATTGCATATATTTCAAAAATCATTGGTGAAGTAGTATTGTTACCAGTAACCTATGGGGCGGTTAAGTTATGTAAAAAAGTGGTGGAAAATGAAGGACAAACAGTTTAGTTTTGAAATAACAGGTAAAATTCCAGATTCATTAGGTAGGGCAGGTATTATTCGCACTCCTCATGGGGATATCGAGACACCAACTTTTGTGGTTGTTGGCACCTACGGTGAAGTTAGGTTCTTATCACCAGCTCAATTTCACAGTCTTGGTGTTCAAGCTATGATTAGTAATGGTTTCCATTTATCAAAAATCTCTGATGAAATTGAACAATCTGGAGGATTGTCCCAATATTCGGGATATAATTGTCCTACTATTACAGATAGTGGTGGATTTCAGGTTATGTCATTTGGCAGTGGTTTGGGCAAGGTAATTTCAATGGACAAACGAAATATTGCTCGTGAACAATTCAAAGCTAAAAATAAACATCGTTTAGCTAGGGTAACGGATGAAGGAGTTTATTTCAAGATAAAAGAATGGGAAGATGAAAAACTTTTCACACCGGAGTATTCCATGGAATTTCAAGCTAAAATCGGTGCGGATATCATTATGGCTTTTGATGAGCTGACAAATATTGGTGATAGTAGACAGTACAATGAAGAAGCAATTAATCGTACTCATAGATGGGCAATAAGGTGTTTGGATAAACATCAAAAATTAACTCATGAGAGAAAGGATAAACCTTATCAAGCACTTTTTGCTGTGCTGCAAGGTGCACATTATCAGGATTTACGAGAAAAAGCTGCTCATGAATTGGGAGCAATGGATTTTGATGGATATGGATTGGGTGGTGCCTTTGAAAAAGAACATTTATCAGATATTTTGTTTTGGTCAAACAGCATTTTGCCAGAATCAAAACCTCGCCATTTACTCGGTCTTTCTAAGCCAGATGACATTTTTGTAGGAGTGGAAAATGGATGTGATACTTTTGATTGTGTGGCACCCACACGTGAGGCAAGGCATGGGAAAGTTTACACTCTTGATGGAGATATTAATCTCAGAAATGCAGAATTTGCTGATGATCCCTCTCCTTTATTTGAGGGTTGTCATTGTCCAAGTTGTAAGTCTCATCACTCTCGTGGTGAAATTCGCAAATTATTAAAGAATACAGAGGGTAAAAAAACTGCCAAACAAATCATGTCAGATAAACAACTTGCAATGGAACTTATTACTATTCATAATGTCTTTTTTATCATCAACCTTACTAAGCAAATTCGTCAATCTATTCTTGAGGAAAACTTTTTTAATTTCCGTGATGATTGGTTAAAAAGATATTATCCATGAATAAAAACTATTTTTTTAAATATATGTGTCCTTAATCGTATAGTGAATTTTTATTAATTCTTTTAAACATTTTAAAATCATAAGAAATAACACAGCTAAAACTAACATAAATTTGGACATTTTTGAATCATTGATTCCAAGGTTAAAAATCATTGGTCTTTTAAATTTAATTTAACATTTATTATTTCTTTTTAGTCATAAATATCGAATTAATTTTTTTATAATTTTTACTTTTCATCTTCTTGGATTAAACATATAAATAATTAATGGAATATATATGTTTTGTAATATGGTATTGAAATAAAGTTTTTAATTAATGATTTTTTTAAAAATTTTTAATAATCCTTTATTAATTGGTTTAAATGATTAAAATTTATATTTTTTAATAAAAATAATTATTAATAATTTATTTTAAAAATTAATATAAATAAACTTGGTTTTTAGAAAATTAATTATTTTTTATAAATAATTTAATTCAAACTTTTCTTCAAGCAATATTATGAAAATTTTTATAATAAAAGAGAAATTATTAGTATAAAATTATTATTTAACATATGCCCTAAATATGTACAAGTATTTTTAAAATAAGATTTTAAGGAGAGATTAATATGAATAAATTCCTGGTAATTTATAGTGATAGTGGAAAAAAGCCTGATGCCTCTGCAGAGGAGCTGATTTTAACTCATGTTGATTATATAAAATCATTAGCTAAAGAAGGTACTCTTTCCCTATGTGGAGTTTTTATGGATAACAGTGGTGCTGTGCTAGTTTTTAATGCTGCATCCTCTAAAGAAGTTGAAAGTATTCTGGAAAAGGATCCCCTTGTCAAAGAAAAATATTATAATTTCACAATAACTGAATTTATCGAGGCTAATGAGGAAAACAATTTTTTATTAGATTGTGACAATCAATAATAATTTTCAAAGATAAAAATTGCCGAAACTCTTTTTCCAATCTTTATCCTATTTTTTAATATATTTCTTTTTATTTTTTTCATATTCTCCTTCTTTTTTTAATAAATTTTTACTATATATGTTATTATATCGGAAATACTAATATCTACTTAATTAAAATATGAAAATGAATAAAAAAATTAGGAATAATTAAAAAATACATATATTAACGTAATTTTGTGAGAATAAAGAATTGAAAAGGAGTAAGAAATAGGAAAAAAGTTCCAAAAGATGAAAATTTTACTAAATCAAGGAAAAATCGAAACAATAAACTTAGTTGAAGTAGAATGGGTTAGAAATCTTCGTGAAAAATGGATAAATGAATCTCCAACAAAAGAAACAGAAAAAATAGTTAAATGAAGATTAAGAACTATTTCTAAAAAAATAATACTTAAATGTGTACCTTTGGCTTTCAAGCAAATACAAAACGGACTTGGAGGGATTTGAACCCTCGACCTTAAGATTAGGAGTCTTACGCCCTTCCAGACTAGGCTACAAGCCCTTAAAAAGAGTTTTATTTAATTTGTCTGGTTTAAATTATTTAAATAGCTACTGACACAGAGTATATCATGAAAAAAGAGTTTCAAACGGACCCAGGGGGATTTGAACCCCCGACCTTCGGATTAGAAGTCCGACGCCCTATCCAACTAGGCTATGGGCCCTTTTAGAAATGACAAAGTAATATTATATGTTTTAATATATATACATATCTATTTTTATAGTAATATGTTAAAAAATAGTTTTGAAAATATTACTTTAGATCTTTTAATATTTATACTTATATAATGGTTTAAGATTTAGAATATTTTTTTCATGTTTATTTTTATAATATTTGGTTTAGGGATTTAGGATATTTTTTTTTTTGTTTATTTTTATAATATTTGGTTTAGGGATTTAGGATATTTTTTTTTTGTTTATTTTTATAATATTTGGTTTAGGGATTTAGGATATTTTTTTTTGTTTATTTTTATAATATTGGTTTAGGGATTTAGGATATTTTTTTCATGTTTATTTTTATATTTAATGATTTAAGATTTAAAATAATAATGAAATTAGATATTTTTTTATTATATCTAAATTTCATGAAAAAATTATTATTAAATATAAATTGGAGGCTGTGGATCTTTTTTAACTTCTTCAGCTAGCTTTTTAAGTCGAGATTCTATATTTTCAGCTTCTTGAATCAGAGGTTTATAATCAAGATCAATGTCAATTAAAGTGTTTATTGTTTGAACAACTTCGGCTGCAGCTCTAGGGTCTGGATATTGTGTAAGTGTTTCAGCCAATATACAAGTTCCAGGAATGTTTTTCATAGCTGTTTGAGTAAGTAAAGTTCCAGATATTCCATTTAAATTTCCCATTTTTAAAATAGGAATATTTTTATCCTTTAATTTATTTAAAGATTCAGTAGAATTAGCTACTGCTGAGGCAGGATTCATTTTTTCCCTTACAATTGCACTATTGAATGTTATTAATTCTTTACTATTATTTTCATCCATCCAATCCACAATAGCATTTGTCATATCAAAAACAACATTTTGAGGAACAATGAAATCTGATAAGAATAGAACTAATCCTTTTCCTTCGTATATTCTAAATGGATGTAAAGTCAAACCATTATACAAAACAGCTAATGGTGGAAAATGTTTAGATTCAATATAACCTATTTCTCTCATTTTTAAATTATCAACTAATAACCATCCAACAATATTTCCAATAAGCCCAGCACCGGGGGAACCTTCTAGAACAATCGCATCTTCAATATTTTCAGACACTATTTTACAACAATCTGTTTTAGTTTCTATTATCATAATATCAACACTATTTTCTAAGGAAACATGATTTTAATGAGTTTTTTTTTTTTAAAGATTCATTTAGTTTTGCTAGAAATAGTTATTTAAAGTTTTTAATCTATTTAATATTTAATCAGCTACTCCACCAGCTCCACCAATAATTTGACCAGTATTGGAATCTATTTCAAAGTGACCTTTAACATTTCCTTCGCTATCAAGCACTGGAACATACCAGTTTCCATTGTTTAGAGTTGGTTCTCCAGCATAATGTCCTTCTTGCATAATATTGTTATTAGCTATATTTTTTGCTTCAGAAAATGAAATTCCAGATCCACCATTATTTGAACTCAATCCACTACCTCCTGGTCCACTACCTTCAGTTCCTCCCTCTTCTTGATTTTGAGAGTTTCCTTCCTCAATCGGGTCTTCCTCTGGAGTAAAACCTGGAAGGTTCACGAATACGTTATCTTTAGGATTTGCTAATTCATAAGCTGTCACACCAGCTGCTATACATAAAACTATCATGACTGAAATAATAATATTCGAATTTTTCATTTATTCACCTTTTAAATTTATTGTTCATGACTTAGTCTTAAAACATCTTTGTAAATATTATCATGTTATAATATAGTTTTACTTATAAAAATACTTAAATTTTTGGTCCATAAAAATTATAATTTTTGTGGAAAAAATCATTATTTGCATTTAATTATTGGGGAAATTTACCCTATTTTGAATTATTTCATGGACATATTCTTTATTAATATATTTTCTCAAGTCTATATTATATATAAATTTATATATTTTATTAAATAAATCTTTATTGGATTTTTTTATTAATTCCCATAATTTATTTTAAATTTACACTATTGATTTAATAATTTCATTTTATGATCAAGTCTAATCTCAACTTTTCTCTAATTTTAATTGTTAAATACTTCTTCTGAGTTTATAATACTTATTTTTAAAATTTTATTATAAAATTAAATTTATTATTCATTCTATTACTCTATATTAGTGTTTTTTTTCTTTCAAATGAAACATTTATTAATAATGATATCTTTAAATATTATTTGCTATTTTTTAATTTTTTATAAAAAAGAGGTGACACATTTGAGCAAAAAAATAGTTATATCTCCTACATCTCGTCAAGAAGGACATGCTGAGCTTGTCATGGAAGTCGATGATGAAGGGATAGTTACAAAAGGAAGATACTTTAGTATCACTCCTGTAAGAGGCTTAGAAAAAATCGTAGCTGGTAAAGCACCTGAAACTGCCCCAGTTATGTGTCAGAGGATTTGTGGCGTTTGTCCTATTCCTCATACTTTAGCTTCTGTAGAGGCAATGGATGACTCATTAAATATTGAAGTCCCTGAAGCTGGTAAATTATTAAGAGAATTAACTTTAGCTGCACACACAGTAAACAGTCATGGTATTCACCATTTTTTAATGGCTACTGATATTGTACCTGAAAACTTATTTGCTGATGCTGTTAAAAGTGTTTCCACAATAAGAAAAACCGCACAATATGTTGTTGATATGGTAGCTGGTGAAGGTATCCATCCATCTGATGTTAGAATTGGTGGTATGGCAAGAAATATAACTGAATTAGCTAGAAAAAAATTATACTCTAGATTAAAAGCATTAGTACCTGTTGTAGATGCTCATGTAGAGTTAATCACTGGATTGGTAGAGGACAAAGGATTCCCAGAAGGATTGGGTGTTCACAATCAACCTACTTTTGCAAGTGACAGAATCTATGGTAAAAGAGAGTTCTTTGACTTAGACAGATTTACTGAAGTCATGCCTGAAAGTTGGTATGGTGATGAAGAAATAGGCAAAAAAGCTTGTTCTACTATTCCTTTATGGGATGGTGTAAATGTAGAAACTGGTCCAAGGGCAAGAGCTTCTGAATTTGGAGGATTCAAAGAAAGAGGAGTTGTAGCTCAACATGTAGCTAGAGCACTCGAAATGAAAACTTATCTTTCAAGAGCAATAGCTATATTGGATGAATTAAATACTTCAGCACCAACTTTAGCTGATTTTGACATAAGAGGAACAAATAAACTTGGTATTGGGGCTATTGAAGGTCCAAGAGGTTTAGATGTTCACTTGGCACAAGTTGCCGATGGCAAAACCCAATTTTACAGTGCATTAGTACCTACTACATGGAATATTCCAACTATGGGTCCTGCAACTGAAGGTTTCCACCATGAATTTGGACCTCATGTAATACGAGCTTATGACCCTTGTTTATCTTGTGCTACTCATGTCATGGTAGTGGATGATGAAGACAAGAGCGTTGTTAAAAATGAAATGGTAAGAATCTAATTATTGATTATTATATCGATAATAGGTATTTAAGGGAATAACATGGCATATGAAGCTGAAATATTAGTCGTAGGATGTGGAAACATCCTTTTTAAAGATGATGGTTTCGGACCTGAAGTAATAAATGCTTTAGAAGATTACTTTAAAGATAAAGAAATGCCGAATGACACCATGTTTATTGATGCAGGAACTGGAGCAACACACTTTATATTCACTCTACCTCATGAAAAATGGAAAAAACTGATTGTAGTGGATGTTGTAGAGTTTAATGCAGAACCAGGAACTCTTAAAATTTTTAGCCCTTATGATATGCCAAAAGGAGCATATGAAAATGTTCACTCTTGGCCTATTGAAGAACCACTTCATGATTTAGCAGAAAAAAACATAGAAGTGGTTATTGTAGGGTGTAAACCAAAAGAGATCTCTGTACCTTATGTAGACATGGGTTTAACTGACCCAGTTAAAAATGCTATCCCTAAAGCCATTGAAATGATTTTAAAAGAAATAGGGGTTTAGCAAATGCTTGCAAGAATTAAAAGGTTTTTAGGACTTGGGGCGGACTCAAAAAAAGAAGCTAAGCCGAATAAGCCGAAAAAAGATAAATCTTCACAACAGGAGGTTGGAAAAGTGGCTGAAAAACCAAAAATAGGATATATTCACTTAAGTGGGTGTACTGGCGATGGTATATCATTAACTGAAAATTATGATATACTTGCTGACTTACTTACTGACATGGTAGATATTGTTTATGGACAAACCTTAGCAGATGTATGGTATGACGATGGAGTTAACCAAGATAATCCAGATATGGTAGAAGATATGCCAGAAATGGATTTAGCATTAGTTGAAGGATCCGTCTGTTTACAAGATGAACACAGTATGCATGAACTTAAAAAACTAAGAGAAAAAGCAAAATTAGTATGTGCTTATGGATCTTGTGCTGCTAATGGATGTTTCACACGTTATAGTCGTGGTGGACAACAAGCACAACCAAAACATGAATCATTTTTACCAATTGGAGATGTAGTACAAGTAGACCTTGCAATTCCAGGTTGCCCAGTTTCTCCAGAAATAATAGCTAAAGCTGTTGTCGCACTTATTAACGGAGATATGGATTATTTACAACCTATGCTTGATATGGCAGGATGTACTTACAACTGTGGTTGTGACTTACAGAAAAATATTGTTAATAGGGCTCTTTGTACTGGATGTGGAACATGTGCAATGGCTTGTCAAACAAGAGCTATTGAGATGAGAGAAGGAAGACCAGAAATTAATAATGATAGATGTATCAAATGTGGAATTTGTTACACACACTGTCCAAGAAGCTGGTTCCCTGCAGAACAGATCAACAAAGATTTAGGACTATAGGAGGATTTAAAAATGGTATTAGGTACTTATAAAGAAGCAGTTTCTGCAAAAGCTACTGATAAACAAATCCAAAAAGTCTCACAAGATGGTGGAATCGTAACAGCATTATTGTCCTTTGCTTTAGAAGAAGGAATTATTGAAGGAGCTGTAGTTGCAGGACCTACTGAAGAGTTATGGAAACCAGAACCATTGGTTGCTATGACTACTGATGAGATTCTCTCAGCAGCAGGAACAAAGTATACTTTTTCTCCAAATGTTGCAGCACTCAAAAAAGCTGTTAGACAATATGGTCTTGAAAAAGTCGGAACTGTTGCTATTCCATGTCAATTACAAGGTATCAGAAAAATGCAATCTTATCCTTTTGGAACAAGATTCTTAGCTGACAAATTAGCTTTAGTTGTTGGTATTTTCTGTATGGAAAATTTCCCATTTGCTTCACTTGAAACTTTCATAAGTGAAAAAATGAAATCTTCAACTGATGTAGTTGAAAAAATGGATATTGGAAAAGGTAAATTCTGGATTAAATCATTCGGAGAAGAAACTGGTCTCCCATTAAAAGAAACTCATGGCTATGAACAAGCTGGATGTAACATATGTGCTGATTACACTGCTGAGTTAGCTGATGTTTCTACAGGATCTGTAGGTTCTCCAGATGGCTGGTCCACTGTTTTAAAAAGAACTGATGCTGGTACTTCAATATTTGATCAAGCTGTTGAAGCTGGAATTATTGAAACCAAAGCTATGGATGATGTAAAACCAGGATTACCAATACTAGAAAAACTATCACAAGGTAAATCAGACAAAGCTCAAAAAGAAATGGATAGTAGAAGAGAATTAGGACTTCCAGTCCCATTCTAATTCTATTATTCTCTTTTTTATTTTTTTTTAAAAGTTTTAACTTTAATATTTGTAATTTCGTGTTTTTTTATTTTTTTTTAAAATAATAATCTTAATTTTATCTAATTCTTAATTAAAGTCTTTAAAGTTATTAATATTTGAAAATAAGATTGAACTTTTTTTATATTTTAAAATAGTAGTTTTATTATTTTTTTAATTCTTAATTAATATCTTTAAAGTTGTTAGTATTTGAATAGTAGTTTTATTGTTTTTTTTATTTTTAAATAGTAGTTTATTGTTTTCTAATTCTTAATTAATGTCTTTAAAGTTGTTAGTATTTGAAGATAATTTTTAATATTTTTTTATTTTTAAATAGTAATTTTATTTTTTTTTAATTCTTAATTAGGGTCTTTAAAATTATTAATATTTAAAAATGAGATTAAATTTTT
>WRMT01000046.1 GCA_009777005.1 Methanobrevibacter sp.
TTCTTTGAAATTTATAATTTTATTTAAATTAATTTATTTAATAAAATAATGATTAATATAATTTATTTTTATAAAAAATATTATTAAAAATATAAAAATTAAAATTAAATAGATTATAAGAAATTATAGCATGTTTCAATATTTTTACAGATTTTTTAAAAGACATATATTTTTTTTCCAAAAAATTTATTCAAAATTTGGATTTTTATGAAAATAAATTTCTAACCCCTATATTTATTAACCTTAATTATATTTTTTTATCAACCTGAAATGATTTTAGAAATTCCATTTTCTTTTTTAACCTTAATTATATTTTTTTATCAACCTGAAATGATTTCAGAAATTCCATTTTCTTTTTTAACCTTGATTATATTGTCTGCTGCATTTTCTAGTTCTGAATCATGAGTTACAATAATCATTTGAGGGATTACAGACATTTTCATAAGTAGCTCAATCAATTCAGTTCGTCGGTATTTGTCTAGGTGAATTGTTGGTTCATCTAAAAGAATAGTTTCAAGGTTTCCTGAAGACATTGAGTGGGTTATACCTAATCTTAAAGCTAAAGCAATAGCTATTTTTTCGCCTCCACTAACCATGTCTAAGTTAGTTTCTCCTTCAGGACCATAAACTGATATATTGTAATCATCATCAATGATTAAATCAGAGTAATTAAAATTAAATTGTTCAAAAAATTTAACCGTGTTTTTTTGTATTAAAGGTTTTGACTTGTTTCTTAAATCTTTTTGAATCCCATCTTTACCATAAAGAGTTCTAATTTCTTTAAGTAGCTTTAAATAATCATCAATATTATCTAATTTTTTTTCATATTCCTTACTTTCATCAAGTTTTTTATTAATGCTAGTCAAAAAACTTTTAATTTCAGTAGTTTTTCCTTTAATTTCAGAAATATTTTTATATAATTCCTCTACCTTTTTTTCAATTTTCTCATAGCTAAGGAGAATACTTTTATAAAAATCTTCATCATATTTGCAAATTTCTATATTTTCCTTAATTTTTTTAATTTTAGATTCTCTCCAGTTTAAATCTTTTTCATAAGAAAGAAGTTGGGATTTTATAGTATCTTTTTGAATAATTGAACCTTTTAACTGATTATATTTCTTATCTTTAGCTTTTAATAGGTTGATTTCTTCTTTAAGTTTATCTTCTCCCATGTCAGTTTTCAGTGAACTATCTTTTTCCATGAGTTGCTTTATTTTTTCAACTTCAAAATCAATACTTTTTGTTATATTATTCAGTTTCTCTTGTGCTATACTTTCTCTTCCTAAAGTATCAAGTGAACCAAGAGACTTTATATAATTATCATAACCATTTTTTCTTATTTTTCCTAGTTTATTTAAAGATTCTATTGAAGAAATTATTTCTGCAAGATTTAACTTGATTTTTTCATTGTCTTTTATATTTTCTTGAAGTTCTTTTATTTTTTTAATGTCTTCACTAATTTCATTAGATATATATTCATTAAAAGTAATATCATATTCAATTTTTTCAAAAATAGCTATTTTTGACTGTAAAATATCCTTTTCTATCTTTGATTTTTTTATATATTCATTATTAGAATTTATTAAATTTTCATTTTTTTCAATTATTGATTTATATGAATTCAATAGTTCTTCTTTTTTATCTTTGCTTATCTCAGATTTACAAGTAGGACATTGATTATCAGTATTTTTAATTTCTTTTAAAGGTTTTTTAACATTGTTACTACTTTCTTTTAATGCTGAGTTTTCCTGATTTTTTAAAGAAATATTATCATTGAGATTAGCTATTTTTTCCTGAATTTTTTCTTTTAAATCTTTAAAATGATTATTTAATAATTCAAAATCAATGAAATCATAGTTTAACTGATTGTTAAAGTTTTTAAAAGAATCAAAATCTACTGGAACTTGTTCGTTTACTGATTTAAAGAAATCGTCCATGTTTTTTTTGTTTTTAGATATTTTTGATTCTAATTGTTCTATGTCTTTAGCTATTTTTTTAGCTAGTTGATTTTCAATTTCATATTTTTGTTTTTCTTGGGTTAGCTTATTAAGTTTCTCTTGAATTTCAATATATTCTTCATACTCAGTTTTTCCATTCTTTAAAATTTCTTTACAATCTTTTATAGATTGAATTTTGCTTATAAAGAACTCTTCATCTTTTTTAAGGCTTTTAATATTTTTCACTGATTCTTCAAATTCAAGATAAAAAGGAAGTTTTTTCACATCTCCTAACAATAGAAGCATTTCTTTTTCCATCTTTTCAATATCATCGAACTGTTTTTGAAAATTTAGTTTATCAGCTACTAATTTTTCAATAATTTCAGTTTCATTAGCTAAGTTATTGTTTAAAGTTTCAAAAACAGTTTTTTCAGATTCCATATTACTTTTTTTAAGTGAATATTCTTGTTTTTCCTTTTCTAAAGATTTAAGTTCTAGTTCATAGTTTTGAGATCTTTGAGATAAGTCATTTAAAATAAGTTTTTTATTGCCCAATTCTTCTTTTAATTCATTGATAGAAGATATTTTGCCTTTTAATTCAGATTTTTGATTTTCATAAATATTAATCAGGGGCAATATATTATTCCAAGCTTTTTCTAAAGAATCAATTCTAAGTAATTTAGCTATAAGTTTTTTTTTCTCAGATGGAGTTTTTCCTATTAAATCAGCTATTTCTCCTTGTCTAATGTATATTGCATTTAAAAATAGCTCTGAATCCATATTTAAAATAGTTTGGATTTCATTATTTACAAGCTTATCTCCTCTTGTTATAGAGTAATATTCATTTCCTTCTTTGATTAATAGCTTAACATCAGATTTAATTGTAATTTTGTTATTAGAAGATAATTTAGAAATTTTTCTAATAATTTTATAATCTTTACCATCAACATTGAATTCTAAAGAAACTTCCATGGTCTCTTTTGGATTTTTATTTTTATTAGTTTTAACTAAATCAGCTATTTTTTTAGTAGTGTATTGTTTAAATAATACAAAGCTAATAGCTTCTAGTATAGTAGTTTTACCTGCTCCATTTTCACCAATTATCAAATTTACACAGGGTTCAAGATTAATCACTGTATTTTCATGAGATTTAAAATTTTTAAGTCTTAGTTTATTAAATATCATATTATCTAAATCTTTATTTAAAAAAAACAAAGTTTCTATGTTTATTATAATTTTGGTGGTAATTTATTAAATTTTAAAGAAGGTGTTTATTTTTTATTATTATTTTTTTTTATATTATTATTTTAATTATTTTTTTTTAGAGTTTTTTCCTTTTTATTAATCTTAAATAGTTTAATTTTTATAAAAGTGAAAATAAATCAGTACATTATATTTCAATGTTTTTTATTTTCACTATCATAGGAAGATAGGTCAGGATCTTCCATTTCAAAATCGTCAAATTCCATTTCAGTATCAAATTCTATCTCAGAATCAAATTCTATCTCAGAATCAAAACCCATTTCAGAATCAAAACCCATCTCTGAAATATCAAGGTCTTCAAAATATTCCTTAAAAAATTTATTAGATATCTTTTCTGATTCTTCTAATTTTCCATTGGAAAGATTATTAAAAAGTTCAATAGCTAATTTTACAATATCTTCATTATCAAAAACCTTTAACTTTTCAGCTAAAAGTTTCTTTGGATCAAGGGTAGCTAAATTTTCTATTAACTTTTCATCGTTTAAAATATCATCTGATTTAAATACTGGTCTTATTTTAAGGGAAAAGCCAAAGAGTTCTTTGTTAATCTGTTCATAAACATCTCCACGGTCAAAATTCCCACCTTCAACCGTTAGATTGATAATAGGTTTGTTTTTTAAATTTGAAATATATGCTTTTAAGTCCTGAATTTCATTATCTAAATCAGAGTATTGGATATTTTTTGTTATAAACTCTCTTTGAAGTTCAATGTTTATTGCTTCAACTTTTACAAAATCATCATTCATTTCAACCGAAAAAAAACCTTTCTTTTTTTTCAGATAATCTCCTAATTCACTACTTTTCCAAATTTCAGTGGATCCAGGGTAAGCTAATTTTCCTCCTCCAAAATCATCGATTATTCTTGTGTGAACATGTCCACATGCATAGTAATCGAAATTTTGAGGTAAATCAGCTAATTCTAATTCATATTCCCATGGGAGGTATTTATCAATACCTTGATGAATTACGAGGATTTTCTTTGAGTAATTTTCTGCTTCTTTAGATAATATATTTAAGCATTTTTTCAATGAATCAACTTGAAGTTTTGGATGATAAGGAGTTCCTCCAATGAATATATCATCAAAAATGAAATATGGGTTTTTACGGCTAATTAAATTCAATCCAAGTTTTTTAAATAAAACTTGGGGTGGAATTGCATTTTTTCTCATTAAAATATCATGATTTCCAGCTATTGCATACACTGGAATTCCATTATCTTTTAATTTTAAAAATTCTTCTTGAAAAACAAGTAAGGCATTAGGTGATGGTTTTGAAAATTCAAAAAGGTCCCCACTATGGATTACAAAATCAGGACTTTCAATAATGATTTTGTCAATCATGTCTTTAAAAACATTATAAAAATCTTCTTCTCTTTCAATTAGACCATATTGCCTATATCCTAAATGTGTATCAGCTAAATGAGCAAATTTCATAGTTTTTCCCAAATATATGATTAATATTATAATCTCAGTTTATTTAAATCTTAATAAATTAATTATATTCTATCAAAAATATAAAATTAATGTTTTTAATCTTATTTTATTAAAAGTTTACTTATTAATATATTTTAATCAAGAAAATTTAAAATACAAGTAAATTTTCTCATTTTGAAACAGTTGCACAATTATTTTTGTTCAACATATATACAAATAAAAAATTAAAATTTATAAAAAAAATTAAATATATTATATTTGTTCAATTTAAAATTAAAATTCTTTAATTTTGTTCATCAAAATAAACTTTTTGAACTTCCTCATTTTTTGAAAATTTTTTTACAAAATATTTATGTGTATGTTTGTGTGTATGTGTTTCTGTGTGTTTGTGTGTACATATATGAAATTTAATTGAAAATATTCAAAGATTTTGTTATTATTGAAAAAATAATTTTAAATTATCATGTCAAAAAAAGATACTTTCTAATAATCCCCGCCTAAATCACTATATTCTTTTTCCTGCTCTTTGATTCTGTTTTCAAGATCTTTTTTTTCTTTATTCCACTCATATAAAATATCTAAATCTCCACCAACTGTTCTACCTTTAAATTCATCGATTTTTACAAGTGTAGGAATCTTTACCATGAGACCTAAAACTATAGCTTCACCAATATTTAAAGAAGGTAATTGTTTAACTAAATCTTCACTAAGACTTTCACTAGCTGTTTGAACATGCCTTTGATCTTGTGGTTCAACAAGTCTTAAAATAATCATGTTATTAGCTTGTGAAAGAGTATCTGAATCAACAGATTTTGGACTTTGACTAACTAAACAAAGACCAAGTCCGAATTTTCTTCCTTCTCTAGCTACTCTACTAATCCAATACTTAGACTTAGGATTTCTATTTTTTGGAGCTAAAATATGGGCTTCCTCAATTATAAAAAACACTGGAAAAGCTAAAGATTTATCATAGCTAGTTCCACTTCTATGGACAAAATGTTTTCGAGCTTTCAATGCGTTTCTCAAAATATGGCTAACAATAACTTCTGCTGCAGATTCATCAGCTTGTCCTAAATCAAGAACATTAGCTACTCCTAGTTTAAGCCGTGATAATATATTACCTGTATTTATATTAAGCAAAGAGCTATATTTATTTTGTAAATCTTCTACTTTGTTTATTACATCCATTATCCTAGATTTTTCTGCTGCATTGAGATCTTTATCACGGAATGTCTCTGTATTATACCATTTATCCAGTATATTTTTCATTATTTCAATAAAATCTTTAGTATCTGCAGTTCCATCTCGAATAATTGTATTTGCTTCTTTGTAACATTCTCTAAAGTATCTTTCTTGGATATGTGCTGATGAGGGAATATTAGCTAATGATTTGATTTCATCAAAAGACATATAAATTGGATTGATATTTGCCTCAATTATATTTATTTCTCCATTTTCAAATTTAGCTCCTGAATATTCAGAATGCATATCAAATATGAGAATACATCCATTATATTCAAGTAATCCATCGATTAATACCGAAACAGTATTTGATTTTCCAGCTCCAGTCATAGCTAAAATAGCTAAGTGTCTTGAAACCATGTTATTAATATTAACTTTAACTTCAACATCTTCTTGGCTAATTAAATTACCAATTTTTAAAGAATTTTCAACTTTAAAAATTTTTTTAAGTATTTTTTCATTAGCTATTTTAATTTCAGTTCCTGGAGGAGCTGGGGTTCGAGGAATCCTTAAATTATCATCGATATCTCCAAGAATTTTCACATGTCCTTTGATGTAGTAGTCTTCTCCTTCAATTTGTCTTATTTTTTCTATGGTTTCAGGATCATATATTTCTCCATTTAGAGAAACACTACCTCTAACTAGAGATTCAATCATTCCTAAAATAGTTTTTCCTTCATAATTTAGTGAAACATATTCGCCTACTTTAGGCATTTTTTTTGAAATAAAAGTCACATCAATAAGAGATGTTTCACCTACAGATCGTCCGATAATCATTATAACACCATAAAATGGAAATTTTTATTTTGCAAATTAGCTTTAATCATTTTTAATACGTGAATTTTATTTTTATTGATAAATTTTATTTTTATTTTTTTTAATTAATAAAATTATTCTTAAAAATAATAATATTAATTATGAAAAACATTATTTATGATTAATTCTATTAATTTTTTTAAAATGAATGAATTCTAATTTTTCTGAAATTTTTTCAGATTTAAATTCAATATATCCTGATTTTTTATACAAATATATATTTTTGGAACTTTTATATCCTGTAAATAATTTAAATTCAATATTAGGTTCAATATCAATAAAATATGTTTCAATATATTTTAACAGACTTTTTCCAATACCTTTATTTTGAAAGTTTGGATGAACTATGAGTTTGCGTATGAAAACTGTATCATTATCTTTATATGCTCTTATTGAACCAATGATATCCAAGTCATTGTTTAAAGCTTTTAATATAATTCCTTTTTCATATTCATTTCTAATTTCATCTATGTTTTGTTTTAAAGGTTCAATAGAGTAATCATCATATAAATCTGCTTCACTAATATATGCTAATTTTTGTAAGCTTAAAATCTCTTCTAAATCATTAAAATTAGCTTTTTTAATTATCATTTAACCTCTAATTGTAATTGTAATAGTAATAATAATAATAATAATAATAATAATAATAATTGATATATTTAGAGCATTTCCCTACCAGTTTTTTCATAAATTCCAATAATATTTGATAATTGTTCAATATCTTTTTTCTTAATAACAACATCTAAGTGGGCTTTTTTAAGAAGATAAGGATAACCTTCGGTGGAATCTCTAGAAATCACACTAATAATTTCTTTAATTTTAGTTTCATCAGCTTTATATGGTAATTCAATCTTTATAATGTTTTTTTGTTTTTTTAATCTCACATAAAATATAGTAAAATTCAAACTCTTAAAAAAGTTATTTTCAACAGGAAATTCATGTTTAAATTGATCTTTCTCTGCAGATATATATTTTGGAGGGGAAGAATATCCACAATCATTAGAATATTTAGTGAAAATAGCTATGTCTGGAATATTAGCATCAAAGTAATCATTAGAGATAGAAGTTTTAGAAATAGCTATAATTTTATCTTTATGTTTTAACAGATTAGCTAAAGCTAATAATTTTTCTATACTTTCAAGGTAATTTTCTATACTTTCAAGGTAGCTTGAGCCTTTTTTTGATTTAATCTCTTCAAATTTCTTTTTTAAATCTTTATTTGCTAATTTATTAGAATAAACTTCAACTTCATGGTTTTTTATACTATTAATTTCTTTATTTAGCATGTCTTTAGCTGAATCCAGTACAAAAGTTCTAATATTTTTTGGAATTTCTTTTTCAAGAGGAAATGGTCTTATTAAATCTCCAAGAAGAGAACCATCATATAAATAATAATCTATATCATAGGTTTTCATTGCTTTTAGAGCATTTTTAATCTCAAATAAACTCATATAATTTCTTATTCTATCTTTAGAATACTTTCCATGAGTTATTGTATTTATAGTAGCACTTTCAATTTTAGAGAGTTTATTGTTGTAAATTAAAGTTTCAGCAGCTATTGCATAAAAATAAAAGCTTAAAAATTTTTTATCATTACTACTACCATCTCCAGCAGCTATTGTTAAATCTTTATTATATTTAGGAATTTTTTCATCTTTCCAAAACTTAGAAACATTTAAATTATGATTATTATAATTTTCAATCATTTCAATAATTGTTCCTTTCTTTTTTATAGCTTCGCTGTAAAGTGATTCTAACATATTACACCTAAATATTAATAATTAATAAAAATTCAAGTAATTTATACTTATAATAATTAAAATTAATAATAACTTTATACTTATAATAATTAAAATTAATAATATAAATGAAATCTTTTTAAAAATATTTTTCAAATAATTATTTTTTTATAAAAATAATCTTTTAATAATATAGGTCATTACCAAGTAATTCTCCTAAAAATCTTGTTTATTTATAAATAAATACTAATTTTAATTAAAAAAGTTTTAATAAGCTATATTAATAATAATTATAAATATTCTTGGATTTTTTTTGCTATTGCCTCAGATAATTTTACAGGAACTGCATTTCCAATCATTTTATATCCATCAGCTATATTATCGTAATAAAACACAAAATCATCTGGAAAAGTCTGAATCCTAGCACATTCTCTAACTGATAATCTTCTATAAGGTTTTGGAGAATCTGGATCAAAAATATGTTTGTCTTTTTCAACTTTTATCATCTTATTAGATTGAGGATGGCAAGGAGCATGTCTTCCACCAGCTTGAATAGTAAAAGAAGGTTCATCCCAACAACGAACTCGATTTCTTGACATGTACATTGATGAAAAATCACCAGTCATATATTCATGATTTGGGACTTTTAATGAATTGGAATAATTAGCTTTATTTTTATTTTTAGCAGGTAAAGGTTCTGGAAAATCCATTATAGCATTTTTAAGAGTTAATTTTTCCTTTGTTGGTTTTGGAAAAGAAAATTTTTTAGCTAATTTTTCATGAAAACCAACAATAAAAACTCTTTTTCTATCTTGAGGAACTCCAAAGTCATTGGCATTTAAAACTTCGTGTGAAGTATTATATCCTAACTCTCTTAAAGAAGCTACAAATTTATTAAATTCGTCAAAGTGTGTTTTACATACCATTCCAGGAACATTTTCAGCTAAAAAAAACATTGGTTTTTTAGCTTTAATTAATCTTACATAATGATATAACAATTGTCCTCTAGGATCTTTAATCCCTTTCATAGCTCCAGCTAAACTCCAACTTTGACATGGAGGACCACCAACGAAACCAATCACATCATCAGGAATTTCATGAGCTTTAATATCTTCAATAGATTTTCTATTAATCTTTAAGCCATGGTTTTTCTCAAAAGTTTTCCAACAACCTTTCCAATTATCATTAGCAAAGACAAACTCAAATCCAACATTTGCAAAACCTAAATCAAGACCACCTGCTCCTGAAAAAAATGAAGCTACTTTCATAATCTATCATACCTTATTAAAACTGCATCTAAAAATTGTGCAGGGTTGTTGGGATTTTTTATTCTTATTTCTTTATATTCAATATCTTCATCATCCAAGATGATTTTCTTGTCTTCATCAGGAAATGAATCGAACTTATTTTTAAGGATTATACTTGATACTGAAAAATTGGACTTATTTTCTTTTTGAAGAAAATCTTCAAAAACTTGATAAGGATTTTTTAAAAGCCACATTCCTCTGATTCTAAGATTGGTAATTTTAAGAGGATCTACATTATTCAATCTTCCAATTTCATTAGTTTTAGAAAATTCAGAAGCATCATTTGAATTTTCAAGATAGCTAGTAATATTATCTTTTAAATCTTCATAAATTCTTCTTTCAGCAGCAAAGCAATCTCCATATATAAACAATAATGATACTAAAATTTTTTCTCTCATTACTCCTAAAACATAAACCATGTCTTTGTCAATCCAATTATCTTCACATATTCTACAAGCATTTGTTATTAAGGGGCTGTCTGAAAAAAGTTTGCTTTTAGGATAAGAACTATTAAGTTGTATATCCCCACTAAAACCTCCTGTTTTTTTTACTTCAATAGCATCTCCATGTTTAACTATTGCATCAGGAGGATGATTTTTACTTCCAAAAAAAGAAAAGTATTTTTCATAAAATTCATCCTTATTTATGATATTAAATCCATTTGAATAAGCATCTTTTACAAAGAATTCTAATGAATCTCCAACTGAATTAATCCTATTCTTAGTTGAAATTTCATTATTTCTAGGATATATTTCATCAAAATCATTTTTATTGAAGTTTTTGATGTTTATAATGGCTTTTAAAGTATTTGTTTCCAAAAAACCACCTAAATACTTTTATTTACTTGCTTTTCTAATTCCAGAAACAATTTCTTTAATTTTAGCTTCTACATCATCTGTTTCTTCAACAATAGTTCCTGTAACAATAACATCAGCTCCAGCCTTAGCTACTGTGTAAGCAGCTTCACCATCACGGATACCTCCACCTACAACAATAACCATATTATCAGTAGCTTTTTTTGAGTAAGCTACCATTTCTGGAGGTATGTGTTTATCTGCTCCAGAACCAGCTTCAAGATAGAAAAATCTCATCCCAAGTGATTCAGCAGCCATAGCATATGCAGCTGGGATTTTAGGCTTGTTTCTTGGTACAAGTTTAGCGTCTCCTACCCAACCAACTGTTCCTCCTGGTTGAATTACCATATATCCCATAGGAATAGCTTCTATCCCTGCTTTTTTAACAGCTAAGGCACCTAAAGCCTGAGCTCCTATAATCCAATAGGGATTGTTTGAATTTAAAAAACTCATAAAGAAGATAGCATCAGCATATTTACTCACACTACTTGTATTTCCTGGAAAAATAATTATTGGGTGATCAATATTTTCAGATAATGCTTTAGCTGTTCTATCAATATCATTTCCATCAACAGTAGATCCACCTAACATTATTCCATCAGTTCCACCAGCAATAGCTGATTTAGCTATTTGAACAGCAAGTTTTGGGTCTTGTTCATCAGGATCAATTAAGGTTAAGTGGACTTTACGACTTTTTAAAATATCTTTAATTTGATTTTCTACTATCATTCAGATCCCTATAATTATTTTCTTTATTTTTTAAAATTTATTTATTTTTATATTAAAAATATAAATTGTTGATATGAAAACTTTTTTTTTTATAAACTTTTAAATAGAATATAATTCTTTTTTTATTAATTTTCAAGATTTTAATTATATAAATAATATACAAACATTGATATTATTAATCTAATTTGTTATAATTTTTTATTATTTTTTAACTTATTTTTTACTTAGTTATAAATAATATAAAATATATGGGCTTTTATTTCAAGCTATTAATTATATTCAATTTAAATAATACTCAATAATTTCATATTTAAGGTTTAAATTAATTATAATTTATATCTTTTTATATTTTAAAGTTTTTAATTTTAAAATAAGTTTGTTGATAAAAAAGTTAAAATATCTTTTTATATTTTAAAGTTTTAATTTTAAAATAAGTTTGTTGATAAAAAAATAATAATTATTATAAAAAAAGTAATAATGAAATTTAAGATTAATATTAATTTTTTTTCTAAATGAAGGATATAATATACTTAAAATGAATTAATTCATTTAATACAAAAAGAAATTGAACTAATATTTAATATTAATCTTTTAAAAATTATTTTAATTAAAAAATAGGATTAAATTTGAATAAAAAAATCATTTTTAATTTAATTTTCCATGAAAAAATCAAAGCTAAAATTTAAAATATAAAAGTTAAAGAGAATAGAATTATCCTCTTGGTTCTTTTGCCTTGTATCTTAATCCTTTGTAACCACACTTTCGACATGTTGTAGCTGCTGCAGGATTACGTGCATTACATTTTAAACAAATTTTAACCTTGAAAATTCTATTTTCGGCTTCTTCAAACCTTGCCATATATAATTCCTCCTATTGTTTTAATTTTAAACTGTTAAAAAAAGTAGATTTTAATATCTAACATCTCTTTTATTTTAATGCCTAATATTTCTTTAATAATATACTATTCTACTAATTAAGTAATATTTTGTTAATTAATAAATAATCATGAAAAAAACAGAATTCTTTTAATTGTTTTATTTATTTATAACATCATGAAATATTGATTTAATACTATTTAAATTTTTATATATTCTGGTACTATTTAAAAATTATTAATATTTTTTAAGATTGTAATATTTAAAAATTTTTTATTATTTAGCTATGATTCTTTAAAAAATCATTTTGAATATTTACCACTTCAATACTTGTTTTTGCATTACTATAATCTTCAAGAAGTTCAAAATTTAATTCAATAAATGTATGCCCCCATTTAAAACTATTCATGATATCTTCAGCCTTTTTTTTAAATCCAGTTATATATAATACTGCAGCTATAGCTTCAACAGTAGATAATTTACAAGGACTTCCATAATTAACTGGACTTGCAGCTATTAAAAAAGGGAGGCTACGGTGATATTTACTTAAATTAAAAAAAGTAGCTGATGAAGAAATTTTATTCCAGGAACAGTCTAATCCAACTATCCCTCTTTTTTCAACTATATTTTTATCTTCTGGTGAAACGGCCTTCTGGGCAAATGGATTTAAAACAATAGCTCCTTTTGGAATTTGATTAATCTTATAAACTATCTTACATTTACCTAATTTTTCCATTTTATATCCGCTACACTTCTTTTTATCACATTCATTTGCATGGAAAACGATTATTTTCATTCAATCACAATTACTAAATTTATATATAAATATTTAAAATTTTTAAAACTATTAGTCATGAATATGGATAAATTAACGTGTTGTCTTAAATAATTCTTGAAATGATGGAGAGTAATCAACATTTTTAATTTTTATAGTTTTTAGTAATGGTTCCACATGGTTACCATATAAATCAGAATTTAGGGGATTACTAGCTCCAGTAGATTTAGGACTAAATAAAAAAATAAAATAATCAACACCATTTTGATTAGTAGTGCATAGGTAAAAGTAAAAAAAGTTAGGTAATCCAAAAATAGTTGAGTTTTCTGCACTAATATCTTCTGATGATATTTGAGTCTTTAAAAAATAAATATCCCATGTTACAGTATTATATGTTTTTGATTCGACTTTTTGAAAGCCAGAATATTTAAAAATTTCCATTAATAGAGTACTATTTTTTAATATAAATAATTTGTAGGAAATGTTATTCGTCTGATCTTCATAACTCACCCACCAGTTATTATTTTTGTCATGGCTTTTATTTAGTATTGCATCACCATAAATAGTACCTGACATAAAGTTTGTATCAAAGTCAGTTTTTGGCACAGATACAGCAGATTCGTATAGCCCTACTAGTATTGATAACATAGCTATTAAAATAGTAATTAAAGCAAAAAATTTTTTATTCATTTTAGGTCTCCATAATCTTGTAATTACCCATTTAACTAATATTTTCTATAAAATGTAATATATTTTTAAAAAACTAATATTCATGTTTCATAATTAGAAAATAGCTGTTTTTATTAATATTGATTCAAGGATCTTTAATATTTCTATATTTTTTATTTTTCGATGAAGATTAGATTAAAAAATCCTAATAACCTTTTATATTTTAATTTAGATTGACCATTTTTTAATATAAATAAATGTCAATAGTTTTCATTGAATTTACACAATTATGTTTTTTGAAATGATTTTAAATTTTTAAAAAAATTATAAGT
>WRMT01000047.1 GCA_009777005.1 Methanobrevibacter sp.
ATTTTTTTTTAAAAATGAGTATTAGCTATTTATTTTAAAAATTAATAATAATATAAATAATATTTAGAAAAATAATTAATTTTTTATAAATAATTAAATTCAAACTTTTCTTTAAAAACTATAAAATTATTTTTTATTAAAGTTGTTTTTTGTAAAAAATTAATTCTTGAAAATTATTCTTTATTAAATTTTTACTAAAAAAAAGTTATAAATTTAAAAAACAAAATAAAAACTATGAAGATAAGTTTAAATTTAGAAAAAACTGAATCAAATGATGTTTCTATAATGGTTGATGCTTTTAGAGCTAGTACAACAATAACAATAGCTTTAAACAAATTTAAAAAAGTAATTCCTGCATTTTCTCCAGAAAAAGCTAGAAAAATAGCTATTGAAACTGGAGGAATCTTAGCTGGTGAGAGAGATGGAATTACAATTGAAGATTTTGATTTAGGAAACTCACCAGTAGCTATGGAAAATTATAAAACTGATAAAGATACTTTAATATTAACAAGCAGTAATGGAACACGAATACTTGAAAATATGAAATCTAAAGTCTTAATTGGTTGTTTTTTAAATGGAAAATCAGTAGCTAAAATGGCTTTAAAAATAGCTACATCACAAATTGATGTTGTTATGGCTGGATGGAAAGGAAAATTTGCTATTGAAGATTTTTTAGCTAGTGGTGAAATATTATATCATTTAATGAAATATAAAAATGAAAAGGACCAAATTAGCGAATATGCTCAAAGTGCTATATTAGCAAGTAGAAATTATCAATTAGTAAAAAAAACTATTTTGAATACTAGATCAGCTAAAAGACTAGATAAACTAGGATTTAAAGATGATGTTGACTTTTCACTTAGAAAAAATGTTTTAGAAAATGTAGCTATTTATAAAGATGGAATAATAACATTACTATAAAATCACCATTAACAAAACTCACAAAAAAACAACAACACAACACCATCATATTATCATGATGCTCTTTTAGAATTATATGTGAAAATATTTAAAAATTATCAAGTTGATTAAATGATTTGTTTAGGAATTGAAGGAACAGCTGAAAAAACAGGAATTGGAATAGTTGAAGACAATGGAAAAGTCTTATCATTAGCTGGTTGTCAGTTATTTCCAGAAAAAGGAGGTATTCACCCAAGAGAAGCCGCAGATCATCATAGTAAATGGATTCCTAAATTAATCATTGAAGCTATAGAAAAAGCAAACATTAGCTTAAAGGATATTGATCTTGTTTCATTTTCTCGTGGACCTGGTCTTGGTCCAGCTCTTCGAACAACAGCTACTGCTAGCCGTGCTCTTGCTTTATCATTAGATATTCCAATAATTGGTGTAAATCATTGTATTGGTCATATTGAAATTGGAAAACTTGATACTGGAGCATGTGATCCTCTTTCATTATATGTTAGTGGTGGAAACAGTCAAGTAATAGCTTATGAATATGGAAGATATCGCGTTTTCGGAGAAACATTGGACATAGCTATTGGAAATGCCCTAGATCAGTTTGGAAGAGAAACTGGTCTTCCTCATCCAGGAGGTCCTGAAGTTGAAAAATTAGCTAAAGATGGAAATTATATTGATTTACCATATAGTGTAAAAGGAATGGACCTTTCATTTTCAGGTTTAGTGTCTGCAGCTACTCGAAAATTTCAAGAAGGAGTAGCTATTGAGGATGTGTGTTTTTCTTTTCAAGAAACTGCATTTTCAATGCTAGTTGAAGTAAGTGAACGAGCATTATCTCACACAAAAAAGGATGAACTTATGCTTTGTGGTGGAGTAGCTGCAAACAAGCGTCTTAGAGAAATGTTAGATAAAATGGCTAATGACCATTATGCGAAATTTTATATGCCAAAAATGGAATACTGTGGAGATAATGGAGCTATGATAGCTTGGCTTGGAATTTTAATGAACAATAGCTATGGAAGCGATAAATTAGAAAATACTAATGTTATTCAACGATTTAGAACCGATGAAGTTAATGTTCCTTGGGTAAAACAATCTAATAATAAAATAAAACTTCCAAAGGAAATATTAGCTAAAGGTGCTGAATCTGATATTTACCCTAGCTATTGGATTGACACAGAAGCTATTTCTAAAGTTAGAAATCGGAAAAGTTACAGGATTAAAGAGATTGATGAAAAGATTAGAAAATCACGAACAAAAAAAGAAGCTAAGCTACTAACTGAGGTTAAAAGAGTTGGTGTAAAATCTCCAATACTTTATGATATTGATTTGGATGAGAAAGCTATTGTAATGGAAAAGATTAATGGAACTTTATTTAAAGATTTTATAGCTACTCTAAACAGTGAGGATAAAAAAGATCAAAAGCATATAGCTAATTTAAAAGAAAATGATGAAAAAGATCAAAAGCATATAGCTAATTTAAAAGAAAAAGAGGTTAAAGATTTTTCCATAGCTATTGGCGAAAATATTGGGTTAATGCACAAATCAAATATTATTCATGGGGACATAACTAGCTCAAATATTATGATAAATGAAAATAATGAACTTGTTTTTATAGATTTTGGTCTTGGAAAGTATTCTAACCTTATTGAAGATAAATGTGTTGATTTAATAGTTTTAAAAAAGTCACTTCAAAGTGTTGATTATAAAATAGCTAATGAAATATTTGATAATATTTTAGAAGGTTATATCAGTAGCTATGATGAAGAAGATATTAATAAAGATAATATAATTGAAAAAATAGCTGAAATTCAAGCTCGTGGTCGTTATACTCATTAATTTAGCACCGTCAAAATCAATCGCATAACTCTTAAAATTCACTCAATTTTAAGTTTTGTATAATAAAATTGTTTATTTTTAAACATTCCTGTATTTTTTAACAAATAAATTTAAATTTTTTCATCTTATTTTTCCAAATAGAATTGTCTGTGATTTTTTTTAAGCTATTCCCTGAAAATTTCTAATGCTTGATTAATAGAGTCAATGTCCAAAGGTATCTTCTCTATTTCTTTAATTTCATCAATTTCATAATCAAACTCATCAATCCATTCCCAAAAGAATTCAGCTGGATCTTCTGAATGAGCTTCATTTAAAAACTCCCCAGACTCCCCCTATATCTTCAAGAGGGCAAATACCTTTTCCTGAAGTACAAATCAGATATTTCATATCTTTTTTAGGTTCTATGTATTTATTAAAGACTATTTCATGTTTCCAGCTATCTCCCATGCCATATTCATATATAAACTTTTTATTTGATTCCATCACATCTTTTAAAATAAGTTCATCTGTGCAAATATTACTGAAAGCAGCTTCACTTGGGAGATAATGCTTTTTGTTAATAGTATATCCATATAAATGATAATTTTCCCATCCCATTACTATTTGAACTATTTCATGGAACTCATCCAAATTTATATTCGGATTCAAGTGAATTCTTCTCTAAATTGGGACTGGAGCATCTTTTAATTTGATTCTGATTACTGCAATTTCATTTTCCATATAATTTCTCCCTTTTTTAAATATTTTTGAAAATTAATAACCTTTCAGCGAAAAAATCTACATAAAGGATTTTTTTAATAATTTTCTGAAATTTTGAAAATAAGAAAAATTTGTGAACATTAATAAGATTTAGATATTGAAAAATGCTGTTTTAATAAGATTTAGCTATTGAGATAAATTTATTCCTTGTTGTTTCTTTGATTTTTTTCCTGCAAATACCATTACAAAAGATATTGTTTTTTTAATAATGTATCGTGCTTAGCATAATTTATAACTCAAATTCTTATTATTTTTTAAATTTATCTTTTTAAATTTTATTAAAAAATTAAATTTGATAAAAAGTATTAAATGATATAATATTTATTATATAAACTTATTTATAAACTTAAAAATTTAATTACAAATGTTTAATTAAAACTATGTATTTCAGTTAGTATCTATGTTTTTTAAACATTCCACACTCTGACATTCAGTTATTACTCCCCAACATAAATCAAATCAATAATACGGATTTTTTCTCACACCAATCAGTTAATCTGGGAAAAAATATCTTTAACTAATGCAGTTAGATTAATGAATAATTATTTTTTTACTGTTTTCCCATTCCCAAACACGAACAGTCTTATCATCGGATCCTGAAACAATATATTTACCATCAGGAGAAAAACACACAGCATCCACCCTTTCTGTATGACTTAATATTATTTTTTCTTCACAATTTTCCAATTTCCAAACACGAACAGTCATATCCCATGACCCCGAAACAGCATACTTACCATCAGGAGAAAAACACACACTCTCCACCTCATCTGTGTGTCCCTTAAATATTACTTTTTCTTCACTTTCTCCCCAATCCCAAACACGAACAGTCATATCCCATGATCCTGAAACAATATACTTACCATCAGGAGAAAAACACACACTACTCACCCCACCTGTGTGTCCCTTAAATATTGTTTTTTCTTCACTTTTTTCCCAGTCCCAAACACGAACTGTACCATCATATGATCCTGAAACAATATACTTCCCATCAGGAGAAAAACACACACTTTCCACCGTAGCTGTGTGTCCTGTTAGTGTTGTTTTTAGTGGTCTTTCAAGTGTATGTATCCGAATGCGTGGTTTTTGCCCTGAAAAATTAGTTTGCTTTTCTATTTCATTTAATAATTCGTTAATCTGATAATTCTCGCTCATGTATACATATCCTTGCAAAATAATATCATTTTGAAAACTCCTCATAGAAGTTTTGGTGAAGATTACGAAAACATTCTTTTATTAATACATATTTAGAAAAAATTTTCTTAGAATTCCTCTGAAAACCTCTAAAAAAGGTTTTAATAGTGAATTTCTATTTTTACAATTATTATTATTATTATCATTATTATGTGCAATGCCACTGGCATATTTTTTTAAAAATGAGTTACCAATTGGTAATCTGTGACAAGTTCATGAGTTGACAAATAGTTATATATAGAATAATCATCTGAAAAAAACTCTTATTGGTCTATCACAGTTTTTTGAGATTAATTTTCTGATTAGTTTTTTTGAAAGATTATAGGTTACTTTGAAAATAACTTTTCCTGTGTTTCTTGAAACTATTAAGATAAGGAGAGGTTTATCTTTTTCATAAGTACTTCTACATCTTTGTTTTATTCCTCTCCATCTGGAAAGTTTGTTTTTGTTCGTTTTTTAACTCATTTCTTTTCAGCTGAAATGTACATTTCGTCAAACTATATATCCTCAGTTAATTTTGGAGGAATGTAGTTTTTTTCAAGATTATTTCTTATTAAATTTGCAATTAGTGAAACTGTCTTTCGTGAATAGGGTAATTTTGAAACATTAGGTTTACACTTTAAAAAAGTAAATTAAACAAAATATAAAATATTATATTCATGGAACTTTAGTTTTATGACAAATTGTTCTAGAGAATTCACTAAAATTCGTGCCACAATCCTTACAATAGCAATATTTCGTTTAAAAAGGTGAACCATGATTGTAAATTTCATACTCTTACATTTAAGAGAATAAACTCTAAGAGACCATCTAATACTACAAAACATATTCATGCAATTTTCTTCAGAAGGCAAACTCTTCACATGATTTAAAATTTCAGAAATCATACCTATCTCATGTTACTCCCCAAAATAAATTTTTGCGATGATAATCTATACATAAACAACACATTTTTCATTGAACAAATGTTTTTAAAATTGAAATATATATCATAATTAAGAAATATATATTACATAAAATATTTTTTTTAAAAGGGGATATTTGTGCTTTGGACTATTGTAAATCCCTTTTCTCCAACAAATTATCAATTGAAATACTATTTACAATATTATCTTTTAAAAAGTCTATAGAAGAATCCTTTTTTCTTTTTATTTTTTAGTATTTTTTTTTCACTGTTTTTATAGTCCCATACACGAACAGTACTATCCTGTGATCCTGAAGCTATATATTTTCCATCAGGAGAAAAACACACACTCTCCACATGACCTGTGTGTCTTAATATTGTTTTTTCCTCATTTTTTTTCCATTTCCACACACGAACAGTATTATCCCATGATCCTGAAGCTATATATTTTCCATCAGGAGAAAAACACACACTCTTCACATAGCTTGTATGTTCTAATATTGTTTTTTCTTCATTTTTTTCCAAGTCCCAAACACGAACAGTAGCATCATTCGATCCTGAAGCTATATATTTTCCATCAGGAGAAAAACACACACTCCACACATCAATGTAGGTTCTTTAAATATTGTTTTTTCCTCATTTTTTTCCCATTTCCACACATGAACATTCCCATTCTTTGAACCTGAAACTATATATTTTCCATCAGGAGAAAAACACACACTATCCACTGAAGTTGGGTGTCTTAAAATTGTTTTTTCCTCATCTTTTTTCCAGTCCCAAACACGAACAGTTTTATCCCATGATCCTGATACTATGTATTTTCCATCTGGAGAAAAACACACACTATTCATCCTGTGTGCATGTCCTTTTAATATTGTTTTTTCTTCATTTTTTTCTATGTCCCAGACGCGAATAGTACAGTCATCTGATCCTGAAGCTATATATTTTCCATCAGGAGAAAAACACACACTACGCACCCATTGTGTGTGTCCTTTGAATGTTGTTTTGAGTTGTCTTTCTGGTGTGTGTATGTGTTGGTGGGTTGTGGTCATTGGGAATTTGTTTTTTTTTATAATTTCATTTGATTCAATTTCTTCTAAAGAAAATTCTTTAATTTCTTCTCTATTATCATTTGTTGAAGCTATTTCAGAACTATGGGGTTTTATAACAAATTGATTTAACTCAGAATTTTCATTAAAAAGATGAAGAGTAGTAAAATCATTTACTTTTAGTTTTTCATCACAATGATGGCATTTAATAATATTTCCTAAACCTTTTTCAGGAATATTAAAAGTTTTAGCACAATAGCTACACCTAACTTTAAGGTTATTATTTGTATCTTGAAGAGGAGTTACAATAGTTTTTCCAAAGCTTAGGTTTTTTATGGAGTAAATTAATATTTGCCCAGAGCTTCCTCCTGCTGTTATATGTTGATTGTTATTTGAAAAAGAACAGGAGTTTATGCCTTCGTCTGTGTTTATTAATATTATGGTTTTGTGTTTTTCTTCATTTTTTTCCCAGTCCCAAACACAAACTGTCCCACCTGATCCTGAGAGAATATATTTACCATCAGAAGAAAAACAGACACTATCCATCATTCTTGTCTGTCCTTTAAATATTGTTTTTTCTTCATTTTTTTCCCAGTCCCAAACACGAACAGTACTATCCCATGATCCTGAAGCTATATATTTTCCATCAGGAGAAAAACACACACTATGCACACGATCTGTGTGTCTTAATACTGTTTTTTCTTCATTTTTTTTCCAGTCCCAAACACGAACAGTATTATCCTCTCCACGAATATCACTAGATCCTGAAGCTATATATTTTCCATCAGGAGAAAAACATACATTCTCCACATGACCTGCGTGTCCTTCTAATGTTGTTTTTTCTTCATTTTTTTCCCAATCCCAAACATGAACAGTTCTATCAAATTCTCCTCCCGCAGAAACTATATATTTTCCATCAGGAGAAAAACACACACACTCCACAGAAGCAGAGTGTCTTAATACTGTTTTTTCTTCATTTTTTTTCCAGTCCCAAACACGAACATTAGAATCACTTAATCCTGATGCAATATATTTTCCATCAGGAGAAAAACACACACACTCCACATGACCTGTGTGTCCTTTCAATATTGTTTTTTCTTCATTTTTTTCCCAGTCCCAAACACGAACAGTACTATCAGCTGATCCTGAAGCAATATATTTTCCATCAGGAGAAAAACACACACTATTCACCCATTTTGTGTGTCCTTTTAATATTGTTTTTTCTTCATTTTTTTCCCAGTCCCAAACACGAACAGTAGCATCAGCTGATCCTGAAGCAATATAATTTCCATCAGGAGAAAAACACACACTCCACACATCACCTGCGTGTCCTTTCAATATTGTTTTTTCTTCATTTTTTTCCCAGTCCCAAACACGAACAGTACTATCATCTGATCCTGAAGCAATATAATTTCCATCAGGAGAAAAACACACACTATGCACATAGCTTGAATGTTCCAATATTGTTTTTTCTTCATTTTTTTCCCAGTCCCAAACACGAACAGTATTATCCCATGATCCTGAAGCTATATAATTTCCATCAGGAGAAAAACACACACTTTTCACATAGCTTGAATCTTCCAATATTGTTTTTTCTTCATTTTTTTCCCAGTCCCAAACACGAACAGTAGCATCATTTGATCCTGAAGCTATATATTTTCCATCAGGAGAAAAACACACACTTTCCACCCTACTTGTCTGTCCTTCTAATATTGTTTTTTCTTCATTTTTTTCCCAGTCCCAAACACGAACATTCCCATTCTTTAATCCCGAAACTATATATTTTCCATCAGGAGAAAAACACACACTTTCCACCGAGGTATGGTGTCTTAAAATTGTTTTTTCTTCATCTTTTTTCCAGTCCCAAACACGAACAGTATTATCAGGTGATCCTGATACAATATATTTTCCATCAGGAGAAAAACACACACTATTCACCCTGAGTGCATGTCCTTTTAATATTGTTTTTTCTTCATTTTTTTCTATGTTCCAGACGCGAATAGTATCGTCATCTGATCCTGAAGCTATATATTTTCCATCAGGAGAAAAACACACACTACGTACCCATTGTGTGTGTCCTGTTAGTGTTGTTTGGAGTGATCCTTCTGATGTGTGCATAAAGTGGTGTGGTTGTAGCCATGGAAATCTTGTATGTTTTTCTATTTCATTTAAAAATTCTTTAATCTGGTGATTTTCATGTGTTTTTAATCTTCCCCATAATTGAGTAGGTAATTCTTTAATATTGTCTTTTATAAAATGTGATGACATTGTTAAAGTGTTTTTTATCAATTTTAAATGATAATTTTCCTTATTTTCAATATTAATATAATTATAATCATTAATAGTGTGGAATATATTATTTAGTTCTGTTTTATTTTTTATCCATGTGTATTTGCTGAGTATATCCTCTAAAATAGCTATTTTATTGGAATTAGCTAAATGGTATGGTAGTTCATTGAAATCTCGTAAGCTTTTTCCTGTGAAAGTATAATCTTTTTCTGGATCTGTTTTCAATTGGAAGTAATCTGCAAGAAGACCATTATAATAAATTTCTTTATTTTCATATCTTTTTTGACTAGCTTTTTTGAAGCTTTCGTAGAAGTAGTCATATCTTCCTTTTCTTCTTGCCATGAAAGGTTTAACTTGGCGAATGAAAAAATGAATAGCTGATATTAGCTTTTCATCTTCAATTGTGGTGAGTTTCTTTTGTATACAGGATTTTAGTTCTTTTTCTGATAGTCCTGTTCTGGCATTAGCTAATAGTCCAAATAATAAGGGAATGAATTTTTGGGAGTTAATGTTAAGTGAATTTATGTCTTTTTCTAGTCTTTCTAAAACTGTATTGAATGCTTCTTGTGGTGTTTGTCCAAATTGTTTGATTTCTTCTGATAGCTGGTCAAATGAACCAAAGACTCTTAGTTCTGATAGTAATATTTTTAGGTATAAGGGGTTTGCAGATCCTTTAAAGTCGCAAATGGTATCAATTTGTTCTTCATCTAATGCTTTTAAGTATTTTTTAAGGTAATCTTTTATGAGTTTCTTTTTTTCTTTTTTATTTTCTAATGGTTTAACATTGGAATAGCTAATTTTTTCATTATTTTTCAAGTTTTCGATAGTATCTACTATTTTTTCATCTTCTTTTATACTTAATATGATTTTAAGGTTTTTTGGTAGCTTATTCGGTAGCCATCCCAACATATCCAGACCATCAGGTAATTGATTTAATGCATCTATAATTATGGTTGTTTTTTCTTTAGCTATTTCTCCTATTAACTTATCGATATTGTTCTTTAAATCTTTTAATGTGTCTGGTGATTTAATTTTTGCCTCATCCAGAATTGATTTCCATAGTGAAAATTGTTCTGAACTTAAATCTGACACTCCACAGAATCTATTAAAGAATCTCATATCATGTTTTTTACTTTCTCTTTTTATAAAGTTGGCAAGTAGCATACTTTTTCCATAACCAGCTGGAGCGGTGAGAACAAATAGTCCATTTTTATCATTGGATAAATATCTATTTAAATCATCAAAGTCTCCTTCTCGTGAGATGAACCCTTCGCTGTTAAGTTCTATAAATAGTGCTTGTTGATCTAAATCTCTTTCTAATGGTGATGAGTATTTTACTTTTTTTCTATCTGGAAACTCCTTTATGATTTCTTCTTTAAGTTGTTTTATAATAGTTTCTTTTAATGGTTTTCCATCTATGTTAAAGTCTGTTAATCGTCCTTGATTTACATTTTCTGGAAGTTCTGGTGAAATAATTGATGAGTCCCATTTACTCTCATAATCAGTAGTGTATATCCATTCGTTTTTTATTTTATCTTTAAATCTTTTAAGTTCCTTATTAGCTAATTCAATATCCTTTTCACTTTCATTGGTAAAGATTTTTCTTTGTTCATTAGCTAAACTTTCAAGATAATCGGGATTTCTAAAGTAAAAAAGAGCATGATTAACCGGAACTTCTGGTTTTTCATTTCCATCTACAATATGTTTCATAGGCGATAGTAATGCATGTTCTATTTCCATTTCTGTAACTGAATTTGTACCAACATATTGTGAAACACCAGGATACTCTTCAAGGGTTTCGTGACTTATATCATCTTCACCAGGTACCCATCCTCTTCTTTGACCTTGAAAACATAAAAAAAAAGGTCTACTTTCATCAATATTGTTTAAACAAGCTAAAACTGTATTATTAGAATTAGAATCTTTTTCAGTTACACCCCACCTTAAATCAACATCTACAAGATGAATTTTTCTTTCCTCACACCATTCTCTTAGTTCTGGAAATACATCTTTAACAAGATAATCCCTTTCAGCATGCATATCATTAAAAGTACTGCTAATAAAAATTGTTACTCTTTCCCAATTCATTCTTTTCCCTCAGTTTAATATATTGTTGATATAGACAATTCCAACTCTTTTTTAAATCAACACAATCATAGTTAATAATTTATTTATTATATATATGTAGAATATTATTAAAAATATATTTATCTACTAAATAAAGATTAAAAGATAAATCTATTTAATATTATTAATTAATCATCACAATAGTTTATAAACTAATTAAACAATTTACTTTAATAGCTATATAAATAATAAAAAAATGATTTGAAATCAATTATGGAAAAAAACCTACTTATTTTAAAAAAAATAGCTGTGTGGATTTTCAGAGGGTTTAAGCTATTGAATCTTACAGCAGCTAAAAATATTCGCCCAATAAAGAATAATAAATATCTAAAATCTATTTAAAAAAAATAAAAAAAAAATTGTTTCCATTAAAAAAAAAAAAAGACCAAAAATTCTTAAAATTAAAAAAAAGTATTGTCAGTAGCTAAAAAATAAAAAAATAAAATATTACAAATATCTTACTATTTTATTTACTCTTGCACAGGTTTTTGTATAATGTTTACTTCCATATCTTTTTGTTACCAATGAAGATTCAAAGTTAATCCACTTACCATCAAGATTTGCTTGTACCCATCGATGATTTGAAGCTGCACCTGAACTACCTTGAACAATCCTAACATTATATCCATTAGCTTTAAGTTGTTTAGCTGCCCACTCAGCTAATCCCCAGCAATCACCAGTTCTTGTTCTTTCAACACCTGCTGCTGTATGAGATCCACCACTTCTATGATTAAAATTTCTGTTCATATATTTTTGCAATTTTAATAATCCATTTGTTCCAGATAAATTGTTTAATTTACCCTTGGTTATAGGAGATTTTGAAGTACTGTTTTTTGAAGGCTTTGAAGTAATTATCTTTGAGTATCTTGGCATATACTTATTAATTTTACTATTTTTATTAAAATTTAAAGATATGCTTTTAGGTGGACTGTTATCTTTTGTTTCTTGAAGTATTTTAATAAAGCTATATATCGTCTGCTGATATTGGATATGACCTAAAGGTGTTCTTACATAATTTGGAGCATGCCCTTCCTTAGAAATAAAATTAGCTACTCTTTCTGTATAATCATAACAATCAGCAGCTAAAATTTTTCCTTTTATATTATCTCCTGAAGGATTTGATGGATTTTTAACATTATATTTCACAGCTATTAGAGAATTATTTCTTTTATATTTGTTTTCTACAGTTTTTGCCAATAAATACATGTATTCTGGCATTGAAAAATTATAATCAGAAATCGTCACATAATTTGGTAAGTTTCCATGTTTTGAAACATACTTATCTACTGTTACAGATACATCTGAAATATCCTCTTGAGATAGTCTTCTTGGTCTATTATCTTCACCTAAATCATTTGCGTAGCTAGCACTTATACTTAATAAAAACACTAAAGCTACTGCAAAAAGCAGTGCTTTATTTTTCATCCTAATTTTTTCACCTCTTTTATATACCATCAAATAAATTATATTCTTTTATCTTAATATTTTTAATAGAATTCATTCAATGATAAAATACTATTTTATTTTGTTTTAATAGTTTATATATTTATCTATAATAATTATAGATATATTAATAAAAAAAATTAAGATTTTTATTTCACTAGTAAATTATAATAGCTACTATATTACAATAGAGAATTTCCAAAAACTTAATAGCAGTATTAGATTTTGATTATTCATTTCAATAAAATTTCTAATAATATAGATATTTTTTATAAAAATATTAATAAAAAATTAAAAAAAAAAAAAAATAGTTTTTGGATATTGTTGTTTATAAAAATTTTTAAGTAAATAATTAAAAATAAAGAAATTTTTTTTAAAACAACCAAATTTCTAGAAAAATATATAAAAATTAGCTTCTAATTTTAAGTATATGATAACATTTATTACTGGTAATCAACACAAAGTAAAAGAAGCAGAAAAAATTTTTCAAAAATTCAATATTGAATTAGAGCATATTGATTTAGGTTACACTGAAGTTCAAGGAACACTTGAAGATGTAGCTAAATCAGGTGCAAAATATGCTTGTGAGAAATTAAATAAACCTGTGATTGTTGAAGATGCTGGTTTATTCATTAAAACTTTAAAAGGTTTCCCTGGAACATATTCATCTTATGTTCAAGAAACAATAGGAAATCAAGGAATATTAAAGTTAATGAAAGACTTTATAAATCCTAAAGACCGTTATGCCGAATTCAGGTCGGTGATTGGCTATTGCACTCCCAATTCCGAACCCGAGATTTTTTTAGGTAGTGTTAAAGGACAAATTTCAACAGAAGAGAGAGGTTCATATGGATTTGCATTTGACTCTATTTTTTATGTAGAAGAAAAAGATAAAACCTTTGGTGAACTTACTCGAGAAGAAAAAAACCAGTTTTCTCATCGTAAAAACTCATTAAATTCATTTATTGATTGGTATTTAAAAAAATAGCTTGAAATAATTTTCAACAGCTATTATTAATAATAGTTATTATTTTTTAATATTTCTTATTAATAAATATTTATTTGAATTTATTAGAAATAATTTAAAATTTTAATAGTTAAAAATTAAATTTTAATGGTTATTATTAGTAAAAACTATTAGCTTAATCAATAACTGTTTTAAAACTATAAAATAAATGTGTTTAATCATATAATATTTAATAAATTTATTTGAAATAGTTATAAAATTTTAATTGTTGT
>WRMT01000048.1 GCA_009777005.1 Methanobrevibacter sp.
TTTTTATGCTAAATAATAGCAACAGTAAAACATGGCGAAGTCATTTTTATGCTAAATAATAGCAACAGTAAAACATGGCGAAGTCATTTTTATGCTAAATAATAGCAGCATTAAAACATTGCGAAGTCCTTCTCTTCTAAAAAATACATAAACACAAAACAAAAGATTTATATAATGTTTTAAAGAAAAACAGACATAGGAACATGAGTTCATAGGAAAGAAAATTTCAGTTTTTTATGGAAATATGTTCATTTATGTGGTCAAAAAATACCTCTTTTCAAACTTTTTCATCAAAAAAAATATTCAATTGAGAAATACTTATCTTAATCATGAAATATATATCCTAATTAAGAAATATATATTACATATATTTTTTTTAAGAGGATGAATTTTGACAATCGTTATTGGAGGTTTAAAAATGAGAAGTTTATCCTGTTTGTTCAGTCACAAATGGGAAGAGTGCAAAATGCACGAGATGTGGAAACAAGAGATGAAGATCATAAGGTAGATTCTAGAGGTTATAGTCCTCATTTATTTGATGCCAGTGTGTAACTTATTGTAACATTTGCCATGCTGAAATTAAAGTAGAACATGATTGGGAAGGAAGTTGAATGTAGACATTGTGGCGTAGTAAAAGAATCAGTTCGCCCTAGAGAAGAGTAATGTTTATAAAGTGATAATTAATGGTTTCTTATTTAAATTTCCAATTTCTTAAGTTTATTAGCTCATTGTTTAGATTTGAGTAAAAAACTTCTAGCTTTTCTTAAATTGACAGCAATTTTTACTATTCCCCCAACAGTTACTTCTAAACAGAATATAGGTTTAAAAATTGTACAATAGCTGTAAATGTGGATATGACTTTATCATTTCCAACAACCCTTATGCATTAAACAAAACTTTTGTTAAATTAATTATTTTATCAATAATAATCAATATTTACTTTGTTTTTATTAAAAATATTATTAAAATTATTTATATTAAAATTCAAGTAAAATTATAATTTAAATTAATATTTAAACAATTTTAAACAGACATTATTTTTTTTAAAAATTTTATTAAAAATAGATAATAGGATTAACTATTCAAAGACTTCCATTTAATATTTTGGCACTGCCAAACTTCACTGTTTTCAGGCATTAAACTTTTGTGAAAAAACCACTAAATTTAATCCAACTTACAATTCACAGAATTTTAAATGGCATCAATCATTTGATTTTGGCATTGGCAAATTTTTTTAACTTTTTAAGTCTTCATGAATGTTAATAGCTATCCATATATCCATGGACAATTTATTGAACTTTTGTGAAAAGTTTAGATGGGAAATTCCATTTATTTTAACAGGTCTAAATTTGACCTAAATACAAAAAGCATAATATTTTCATTTCACACTAGCTTACAAATTTAGCTGTAATGAAGTTGAATTCTATGACTGGTGTTACATGAAAATGTTTTCTGAAACTATTCCCATTAAAATCAGATAGATATTATAGTCGTAATAAGCCTTTTAAGGATATAAAAATCTTTATAGTGACGGAATCAGTTAAATTTAACCTATTATATCTTACTTAATATTAAACTTTGGAAAAAAAGTTTGGTAATTACCTAAATAAACTTTATATATTCGTAAGATTGAAAAATAAAAAGTATATAATTATTAAGAAATCATAGGTATTGTATGAAATTCTGCTATAGAAAACTTTCAATAATTATGAAAAATTTAATAATTATGAAAAATTCATTATTTGCTTTCTATCTTTAAAAAAGAAAATAAATAAGCATTTTAAAGTATTATGAAAGTATAAATTATTAATACTAAATTTTTTCATCAGCATAATTCTGGAAGTACCCCTAGGTATTTTTAAACTTAAATATGATAATTTTTAGTTAAATGAATAAATTGGTGAGCATGAATGAATAAAAAAATTATATTATTAATATTAGCTATTTTTACCACTTGTTTAATAGCTATAAGTTCAGTTTCTGCAGCAGCAACTGTTAAAGAAACTGTAAATATTAAAAATGGAATGAATAATCTTGTAGAACCATATGGTGAAACTGCCCTCAATGGCAAATTTAACTTAAGAGTAGATAATAATTTAAGAGCACATGTTTCAGTTTCAAATTATAAGAAATTAGTAGGTTTGAAAGTTAGTTGTTATTTTGTAACTAGGACTACACATATGAATAGCTATGGTAGACCTTCAACTTCTACATTAAGTGTAGGAAGTACATCATATAGTTTAAATCCTAGAGTAAATGAAAGCAAGAGAACTAGTAAAGGATATAATTCTAATTCAGATTTTTCCTATGCTATGACTGGTGGACTTTCAAATCCTGGTGTAATCCATTCTATAGAACTGGAATTTGAAAAACAGCCAGATCTTAAACTGGAAAAGATCAGTAAGAAGAGTGGGCAATATGTTGTTAATATTAAAAATACTGGTGATGCAAATGCAAAAGCCAATAAAATAGGAGTATATGTTAATAAAAAACTGATAAAAACTGTTACAATCCCCTCCATAAAAGCAGGAAAATCTAAAAATGTTGGAGTGAAAGTAGATAGCAAATATAATAAAAGTAAAAAAACCTTTAAAATTGACTATAATAATAAAATCAATGAGATATATGAAAATAACAATGCTAAAGTAGCAGTATAATCTCATTATCACAATATTAAAAGTGAATTCTATATTTAGATACAAGAAAATTTATATTTAAATATTTTTATTAAAAAAAGTCACTGTAAACTTACCTAAGGAGCTACATCCAAATGTTTCATAAATGCCCTTTATCTCACAGAACAATTAAAAATTAATGAAACGATAAATTTTAAAGTATTCAAATCTTTAGTAGATTTACAGTCCTATTTCATAATAAAAGAAGGTGTTATTAAATGGAAACTATAATCTATCCACATTGTGATGAGAAAATTCCAAAAGATACTAAGGTATGTGAATATTGTTGTGAAGAAATCAGAGATAATAATATTGATTCAAATACTTCATTTGATGAAAATGAAAGTAAATTTTGTGCTTATTGTGGGAAAAAACTAAATATTAGTGCTGAAAAATGTGAATATTGTGGAAAATCAGTTATATCACATAATGACGAAGAAAAACAAGAAGCTACTAATAATTTTACCTTTTCAGAATACCTAAATAAAATTAAACCATTACTTTCTGAACATAAAAAAATCGATTTAAATGAACAATTTCAAAATGTTGATTTTTTTTATGAAAACGTTCGTAAAGCTAAGTTTATGGGTAATAAACTTAATATTTTCACATTCGTGCATTATGTCCCTAAAATTAATAGAGAACTTTTAGAAAATTATTTTGATTTGTGTGCAGAAAAATCTGATAAAAACTTTTTCAAAACATTCCTATTTGGAGGTATAGGTACTGGTTATGATCTTTGCATATCCCTCCTAGTTTCTGAAAATATTGATGATGATATGATTTCAGCTTGCTTAAAGACAAAAAAAGGAAGAAAAAAAGTTGGGTTTGAAGGAGCAATTTACGATTTAACTAGCCAAACATTGCACCGTAAGAAAACAAAGAACATTTTTGGTGCAGTTTACAATTCCTTCCGTGATGAATTTGTTGAAAAGTTTGATATCTGAATTTAAATTGTTTAAATTCAATAAAAACGAACTGATTAAAATATTAACATCGATTTTAATCAAAATATTTGGATATTGAACAATCCCATTCAAAATAGCTTTTAATCTTCTTGGTTAAAGAAAAAGGTTTAATGAATATATAAGTAAAAAAAATGAAAGGGATAAATGCCATTATATAGTACTTAAAAAAACTGGAAAGTGAAGTATTTGGCTCTTAAAAATTATTATTTAATTTTTCAATGCTTACATTGAAAAATAACCATTTTTTTAGAATAAAATTTTTCGCAGGAGCTAGCAACTTTACACTTCCTTTAGATTCGAGTAAAAAATTTTTAACTTTTCTTTTAAGCAGTATCAGTTGTTACTATTCCTCAAACAACTGTTATTTCTCAGTAGAGTATGGGACTAAAAATAGTCCTAGGATGTACAATATTGTTAGCATTATATTATTTCCAACAACAATTATGCATTAAACACAACTTTTACTAAATTAATATTTTATCAATAATAATCATTATTTACTTTATTTTTATTAAAAATATTATTAAAATTATTTATATCCAAATTCAAGTAAAATTATAATTTAATTTAAAATTTAAACAATTACCAACAGACATTATTTTTCTAAAAATTTTATTAAAAATTTAGATTTTTATAAAAATAAATTTGCAATTCACTACATCTGATAATAGAGATCATGACTTTAATTGTGAGATTCAAACCAAAAAAAATTTAAATGAGAATTGAAAATGACTAAAATTAAAACACCAACTACTATATTAAATTTTAAGACTTATTTAAAATCTAGTGGCGAAAATGCTTTGAAATTAACTAAAATCTTAGAAAATGTAGCTAAAGAATCTAGAATAACAATGGTTGCTGCACCACAAACTGCAGATATTTATAGGATAAATAATGAAACAAATATTCCAATATTAGCTCAACACAATGATCCAATCAATCCTGGAGGACATACTGGAGTAACCTTTTAGAATGTTTAATTGATTCTAGAATTAATGGAACATTGTTAAACCATTCAGAGATAAGAATAAAATTAGCTGATTTGGGGAAGTTGTTAAAAAAACTAGTGATAATGATTTAGTTTCAGTTTTTTGTACAAACAATATTGAAACTAGTGTAGCAGCAGCTACTCTTAATCCTAACTTTGTAGCTGTTGAACCTCCAAAATTTTTTGGTTCAGTGTTCAGTTTCTTAAATGAACCAGAAATTGTTGAAGGAACAGCAACTAAAGTAAAAGGTTTAATGAAGACATAAGTAGAAAAAAAGAAATGAATTTTTAATGGAATGGATTTTATGGGTTATACAGTAAGATTATATGTAAGTACATGTGTAGATTGTGGATATACTATAGCGGATCCTGATAATAAACTTGATCCTTACCATGTGATTATTCAATGTCCCAAATGCGGTTGTTCTCCAAGTTACAGACCAGCTACATTTTTAGAGAAAATAAAATATTACATATGATATTTATTTAAGAGGCAAATTTTGACACAGCCCATCATTGTAAAAAAATAATAAAAATAGAATAAACATTCAAATAGAAACGATGAGTGAAATAATGGATAAAAGAAAAATAATAGGATTAATTTTTGGAATAATTATAGCTGTTGTAGCTATTAGTGGTTGCATAGGTAGTGGAAATGAAGTTAGTGAAGATGAAGCTATTTAAATAGCTAAATCTGCACTTATGAAAGATTACAATATAAGTTCAGATAAAATCAGTGACATAAGTGTCATTGAAACTCGGGTTATAGATGAAGATAACTTTATGAAAGGAGAAGTAAAAGGACAGGATGTGTACCTAATTAGTTTTTTTATTCCAGAGAGTAAAAAGACTGTCAAATACCAGATAGATTCTACAACAGGTGCAGTTTATGGATCAAAAATCGAAGATTATTCATAATTCATCTTTTATAATATTTTACTTAACTTTCATAACAAAGAATATTTCATAAAAATGTTAAACTCTTTAAATTAAATTTTAAATGATTTACAGATAATTATTAAAAAGTATTTTTTTATAAATTTTAAAAAAATTTTGATTGTGATAAATTAGAAAGTGTAGATTAATGTTGAAACAATATTGTTTAAAGATTTTTCCTTATAGCCTATATATTTGTGAACAAAAAAAATTATTTCATGTGGATTAGTTAGAAAAAATGAAAAATTTGGATGTGTTATATAATGTTAAATAAACCAAAAATAGAGAGAAAGTTTTTAAGATTCCTTTTAATAGGAACAATAGCTATTTTAGCTATTAGTATGATTGGAACTGTGAATGCAGCTACACATACTTTTAATAGTCAAAAATCTTCTGAAGAAATTAATAACTTTTTTAATGGAGCTAATTCTCCTTTAAATAATGGAGATACTGTAATATTTAAAAGTGGAACTTATAATAATTTAGAGTTGTCTGTTAATAAATCAATCACCTTAAAAGGTGATGGAAAAGTAAATTTCGTAGGTAATCGCGTACGAACATTAATCATTCTTAGATCAAATAATATTGATGTTTCTGGAATATCCATTAAAAATAATTACATTGGAATAACTATACTTGGAAATAATAATAAAGTGAGAAATAGTAATATACAAGTTAGTAGTAGCTATTATGGTGCAGTTTCAATTTGGAGAGCATCAAAAAATAATCAAATAACTGGAAATACATTGGAAAACACTGGTGAATGTGGTTCTGGTGTTTATTTAGATTATGATTCAAGTAGTAATAAAATTCAAAGTAATAATATAAATACAAGGTTTGTGGGTATACAAGCTACTAAATCTAGTAAAAATGATATAAGTAAAAATAATATTAAAGGTCATAGTGGAATTGCTTTAATCTCTAGTGGAAGTTCTAATAAGATATATGATAATACTATTAAAGTTACAGGATATAATAGCATTACAAAATATTTGTATAATAACCCTGTTTTAACAGTTGGTGGTGAAGGAATAATGGTTGCAGGTGCTCGTAGCTATGGAATTGACTATTTGCAAACAGAAAATAAAATACATCAAAATACAATTGAATCTAGTAATTCCAGAGCAGTTCACCTTAATATATATTCAAGAGGAAATACTGTTAACAATAATGTCCTGTTAAAAGGAACCGTCATTAATATTGGTTCTAATAATGTAGTATCTAATAATGATAATACCATGGCAGACCTTAAAATTACTAAAATTACTAAAAGTGGCAATACCCACAGAGTTTATATAAAAAATATTGGTAAGAAAGCTGCAGGTAAAAGCATATTAGGAGTTTATGATGGTAAAAAATTGATTAAAAAAGTTAATGTTAAGACAATAGCTAAAGGTAAAACTCTAGAGTTAAAAGTTCCTATTGCTGCAAAATACAAAAATAGAATCAAAACATTCAAAACAGATTATAATAACAAAATTAAAGAAAGCAATGATAATAATAATGTTTTAAAAGCTAAATGATAAAACCAAATTACTTTGTAATTAATTTTAGACTGTAAATCCACGGATTTTAGCTATCTGAACCTTTCACAAAATTTCAATTAAACTTCATGACATATTGGGAGTTATTGAATTCCTGCATATAGACAAATTTAAAAATCCCAGTAGATTTATAGTATCGAATTCATCTCAACTAAATTTGTTGAAAATTTTCAGAAATTTAACTTGATGAATTTGATATTGGCAAAAAGAGAGATAAAATAGGAATGAAAGTAAAATTGGAGGATAAATAATGGGAACTTGTATTAAATGTGGAAAAAAAACCAACCACCAATATGTACTTCAGGTAATTGGAAGAGGTCCCGAATATACTAAAAGAGAATATGGTAACCCTTCTAAAATCAATACATATCGAAGTTTCGAAAGTTTAGAATTTTTATGGGAATATGCTTGCTCAAAATGTATAATAAAAAATAATAAACTAAGATTTGTGTTGTATATCCTAGTGGGAATCATGTTTCTTGGAATAGGTGAGATAATGTTCATAGGTAGTATTCATTTAATTTATAGTGAGGCAATCCAGAGCAGTGCAGTGGGCATTGGTATGAGCCTGTTAGGGATTCTGATAGGTCTTGGATTTATTGAATATACTCATAATCATTTATTATATGTTTTTACAGATAAAAAAATCGATGCTAGATCGTTTTTATTTTTAGATGATAAGAGTAATCTTGGAAGTTACTTAATAGCTGACCATTATAGGGCTGAATTAAAAAAAAAGTATCCTACAGGATATTTTTATTTTAATAAAAAACCGATAACCAAATGTTTTCGAGACATTTGATATTGTTTATTACTGTAATATCTAGCAATGTCAAAAGTTTACCTCTTAAAAAAATCTGTCACTGAAATTCTTGGCAGAGTAATAATCAATATATACTTCTAAGATATGGTTTTAAAAACCTTTTTGAAACTTTTATGGTGGAATTCTGGTTTTAAAATACTTAAATTTTGTAAAAAGGAGATTAGTATTTTATAAAAAAAAAATGGAGAAGTGAAGTTTTTGGCTCTTGAAAATATATTATTTAATTTTTCAATGATTATATTGAAAAAAAACCATTAGAATGAAATTTTTTACAGGAGCCAACAACTGGTACTGTCCAGAATTATGCTGATGAAAAAACTTAGTATTAATAATTAACACTTTAAAAATACTTTAAAAATAGCTATTTGCACTTTATTTTAAAAATAGAAAGTAAATAACGATTTTTTCAAAATTATTAAATTTTTCAAATTATTGAAAATTTATCTATCAGCAGAATGTTAGACAATGCCATTTAACAGAATCAAATCTTAAAAAAAGCATAATAAACACAAATTAAAGTTTATAGGCATGAAATAAATATCCAATGGGAAAAATTATAAATGAGGTATGAAATCATGGGGAAAAAATTTATTGGAGTAGTATTTACTATAATTCTTGTGGTTGTTGCCATTAGTGGATGTATCAATGAAAGTTCTACATCAACTAATGAAACAAATTCAGAACCTGATACCAATTATTCAAACCAAACCAATTATAGCGAAAAATTTGATAATGGAGAATATATAACCACAATTAATAATATTGGAGAAATGAACCAAAGCGATGTTTCAAGGTACCTAGATCGTTATTTCATTGATCAGGGATATCAATATGGAGGGATAGTTTATCGAGATCTTGGAGATTATTATTCTCGTGTTGCAATCCTCATTACAACAGAAGAATCAACTGGTGATGTAACAAAAGACTTTACACCTGAAGAATGTTTGATAGATAAAAATACAGGTGAGGTGAGAAGAGTTGAATTCTAATACAAATTTCACTAGGTTACGACTAGTAAACTTGCTAATTCCTGTGTAATACATTCTATAGAACTGGAATTTGAAAAACAAGTAGATTTAAACTGGAAAATTAGTGAAAAAAGGGAATTTTAAAAATATTAATATACATTCTTAAAAAAGAGAGATAAAATGAACAAAAAAATAATAATAGCAGTAATAGCTATAATAGCTGTTGTAGCTATCGGTATAAGTATTTTAAGTTTAAATCAGACTCCAACTGAAAATATGAGTAATTCTAACGTAGATGAGTTTCCAGATAGTTCAGAATTTATTGGAAAAGAAAAGGCAATAGAAATTTTTAATAACAGAGACCAATCAACTGTAATTACAATTACTGTACCTGCGGGGTCTCCAATTCCAGGTGCTTCAGGCAGTGTACGCATGATTGTTACAGAAGAAACTGACATGGGACTTTCTGATTCAGGTTTAACCAATGCAACTGATGCTCAATTAATAAAAAAAGAAGGAGTAGATGTTTATAAACTTACTTTAAAATCTGGTTATGATACATATTATGCTTATGTTAATGCTAAAACTGGTGAAATTCTCTGAATTCACTTTCAATCATGGGAAATAGCTACTGACTATGAATTTGGATTAAAATACGAGTAATGAAGATTAAAATATCTTAGTTTTGAAAACTCTAAATATTATATATGGATAACACCAGAATCTGAGTTTTTCTTAGAAAATGTTTTGTCTGAAGAAAATGTGAGTTATTTGAAAGATCAGTTTAAATCTTCAAAACCAAAATTCATTATTGTGTCCTAAGTGTTTAAAAAAAAAAAATGTTAAATAAATAGCTATTGACTTTTAAAGTTTTATAGCTATTTAATATTATTTATTTTTTAAAAAAAATTTTTTTATTTTATAAAAAAAGGAATAAAGAAAATTAAAATGAATAAAACGACTACAATTTAAATCTTATTGGTTAAACTAAAATGATTAATGCATAAGTGGAAAAAATGAAAGGAATAAATACGATATCATGTTAAAAAGTCACTACAATGAAATTTTGCTTATAAAAGATAAATATTGGCTTTTAAAACATGTAACCATTTTTTTTTATGTTTAAAATCAAAGTTATGCTATAAATTCAAGAAAATTGAATTTTTTAGGTATAATAAATAATATTTGAGGTGTGAAAAATGTTAAATAAAAATATTTTAAGAATAATGGTTCTTTCAATAATTTTAATTATTGGCTTGTCTGCAGTTCCTACTGTGATGGCAGCAGAAGATCCATCTAAAATGACAGTTTCAAGTCAAGGTATTAAAAATGGTAAAATAGCTGAAAAATATGGCATGTATGGTTCTGTAAAAGATAAAAATGGCATACCTAAAGTTTCTATGCCATTAGCTATTAAAAATGCTCCTAAAAAAACCAAATATTTTGCTGTTTATATGTATGATAATACTGTACCATGGGTACATTGGCTTGGAGTGAACTATAAAAGTAAAACCTTTACAGAAGATGCTAGTAGGAAGAAAGCTAGTTCTATGGTCCAAGGAAAAAATAGCTTTGGTACAAGAGGTTATGGTGGACCAACACCACCTGATAAAACACATACTTATACAATTAAAGTATATGCACTTAAAAGTAAAGTGAGTTTATCGAATGGTTTTTCATACAGCCAATTTAATAAAGCTATAAAAGGTAAAACACTTGCTACAGCAACCATTAAAGGCAAATATGTGAAAAAATAAATTTATCAGAGAAATCATATTATAGGATTTGTGATTTAACATTGAATTGTTAAAATAGATTCTTAAAACCAATCAAATAATTTTTTTGCCAGTGGTGAAAAATGTCAATATTATTCACTTGGAAATATAGCTAATAATGCAAAATACTATAAAATAGTTTAAATAGCTATTATCCCATTGTTTAAAGTGAATCAATACAGGAGATATTGATGAAAATTAATGATTTTCTTAAAAAAAATCCAAAATTTTATATTTAAAAATTAGGTGATTTAAAAATGAATAAAAAAATTTTAATAGTTGTCTTGGTTGTAATTGCTATTGCCATAGTAGGATCCCTTGCTTTAGTTGGGTTAAATGGAGATGATTTTAGTGAAAATATGCAAGAAGTTGGAGCTATAAATGGTGAAGCAAATGCTCTTTCAATTAAAATAGATAACTCTTTAAATGATCAATCCAAGAAAGGAGTTGATGAAAAAATTAATTGGACCACTCAATTAATCCCCCTTCTTGAAAAAATGGATGATTCATTTAATAAAGCTTTAAATAGCACAGATAATGAAACTGTCGAAAAATATTTAAAATTAGCTATAAAATTGAATCAACTTGAATTAAATGAAACAAAGAATCAACAAACCATATTCAAAGCAATACAAGATTATAATGATAAAAAAATATCTGCTAGCGAATATAATGATAAACATGCTGAATATATGAAAAATTATGATAATTATTTAGAAAATACTAAAAAAATTACTGAAGAGATAAATGAGTTGTTAAAAGACAAGCCTGATTTTGTTGAAGAGTTAAAATCTTATGGATTCGGAGGAGGATTATACTTAGGAGAATATCTACAATTATAGTTGTTAGCTATAGTCTTAAAAAAAATAAGGATCTTTAAGATTTTTCTGTTAAAATTTTAAAAATTAAAGACTTTCCCAAATTACAGTATTTTGGGTAAGTAAAGTTTTTCGGTTTTTTAAAATTATATCTAATATTTCAGGTTTATACTGAAAAATAACCATTAGAATAAAATTTTTTCGCAGGATCCAGCAATTTTTACTCTTTCGTATAGGATACAATTTTCATGCACAAGTAATTTTAACTTTCATGGAAAAATATGTTCAGTTATTAATAAAAAAATTAAAAATACACGGTAAAAATGAAAATAATAAGAATATAATAGATTTTATTATAATTTTTACTAATATGTAATGAAAATAAATGTTAAATAAGTGATGACATGACTAATTATTTCTAAAAGGTGATTATACATGGATAAAAAAATATTATTAAGTATAATAGCTATTATAGCTATCGTAGGAATAGTCATTGTTTCAACAAGTTCAAATAATGATTCAATTACTCTTAATTATCATGGTTTTGAATTTGCTATACCTGAAGGTTTTTATAGTAACTCCAAAATATCTAATGAAACCGAGTTTATATAGTAGAGTACCTATTTTTTGGTAATATATTTGGCTACCCATTTTTTAATAAAAGAGGGTTTATCCACTAATTTATTAAATAGTTTAAAAACTTCCTCTATTAAATATTCAATATCACGAATAGGATTTCTATGCAATATATTTTTAATAGTTCTCCATAATTGTTCTATTGGGTTTAAAAAAGGAGAGTATTTTGGTAAATATATTAGTTTTATATATAGAATTTTGCATATTATTCTAGATAAGTATGTTTTATGAACAGAATAATTGTCAATTATAATTACAATTTGTTTTTCAAATTTTAAACAATTTGGAAACAGTTTGTCAAACTCTTCTTCATTTTCAAATATTTCTTTTAACTTTAAAGGATTATTGATTATATTATCTGAAATATGAATGTTGAAATAATTTAATAAAGTTGATGTGAAGTTTTGTGCTTTTATTTTACTTATTTTTCTTTTGTCTTCTGTGTTTTCTCTATTTATTGTTCTTTTAATTCTTTTTATTGTTGTTTCTTTTGATATCTCTGGATCTGCTATGTTGTTAGATATTTCTTGTTTAAAATCTTCTAAATCTTTTGTAGGAATTTGTTTTTTAATGTAATCGTCATTAAAAGTTTCAGAATTGAAAATTTCGAGTAAATTAAAACTTATATCTTTTTTTTCCATGTTACAGATTCGTATTTGTAATAAAGATCTTGCAAAATGAAATGTATTTATTGTATTTGCTGAATATATTATAGAATTTCCGTTGGGTGATTGAAATCCTGCTACACTAATTTTAAATCTTTCAGGGTTGATTTTTACTTTGGATTTTTCTCCTTTTTTTTTAAAACTTTTGAGATATTTGGTATATTTTGCATAGCACTTTCATCAAAAAAACCATAAATAACTTCATTAGGATCTATTTCTGATACATCCTCTTTCAATATCTCTTTTGCATTTTTAGGAGACTTTGAAAAAATGGGATAAGGCTTAATCCATCCATATTCAAGCTTTTTTATTATGAACCTTACTTGTTTTAAGCTATAATCAATTCCAAATCTCTTTTGTATGAAATAGTGAACATCTTTAGTTCCCAGTGAATCATTATTTCTAATGAATTCGTCAACTTCTTTCATTTGAGTTTTAGTAAGGAATGTAGGTCTTCCAGCACCTTTTTTATGGTTCAATCCATCTGGTCCTTCAATATTCCATTTTTTCAACCAATTATAACCTGTAGTCACAGGAATATTTAGAATTGAACAAGCTTCTCTAACTGAATGCCCATTATACAACTGTTGAATAAAATGAAGTCTATTAACTTTTTTAGCAACTTTTTCAAGCTTACGAACCATAGTATTAAGCTTTTCAGAACTAACATGTAATTCAACCAAGTCTTTAGAATCTTCTTTCATACTAATAATATATCATTTATATTATATAAATATGTACCAAAAAATAGGTATCAAACTATATTAAATAGGATATTTTCAATATAAACTAAGATATTATTAACATAAAGTAAGATACTAATAATTAAAATTAAGAAAGTGAAAATAAAAAATAATT
>WRMT01000049.1 GCA_009777005.1 Methanobrevibacter sp.
TAAAAATATTAATGTAAGAAATAATGAAAATTTAAATGATAAGACCACGTACTATTTTTAATTACACAATATGATCTATTAAAATAAGGGTTGCGATTTCTTATGTTTTAAAAAGTTATCTAATTCCAAGACGGTTTGCACGATATTATCTATTAAAATAAAGGTCGTGGCTATTCAAATGAATTTCATTGAAATCATTACCTTGAATGTACAGTATAATCTATTAAAATAAGGATTACAACTTAATTTTATATTTAATTAAGATTTGAGTTATATGAATTTTCTTTCTTATTAAAATATACATTTTTAGTTGAATGAATAATAGTATTTATATTACTAATTATCATTATCAATTTATTAATATATTAATTATAGATTAGGTTATAATTATTATAAATTAGATAAGAAATATTATAGAATAAAGTAGGTAGTGCATGATTCTTTCAGAATTATTTGAATCAATTGTAAACTTAATGTTTTTTGTGTTAATTCCCTTTCTTTGTTGGGTATTATTCAAAAGAAATGAAGTGTCATTTTTCCAATGGATTGGAATAAAAAAGCCAAAAGTAGAGAACAAGGAAAAATTTTGGTTAATTTTCGCAATATCGATTTTATTTTACGCACCTATTTCTCTTGTTTTAGACATGATTTTGCCAAATACAGTTCAACTTGCTTCACAACGGTTTTATGGTTTGGAACTAAGAGTTTTTTTTCCAATATTAATATTTTCTTTTATTAAAACAGGCTTATCTGAAGAAATATTTTTTAGAGGTTTTTTAGGAAAAAATTTAATCAATAAATTTGGATTTGGTGCTGGAAACCTAATCCAATCCCTTCTTTTTGGTTTATTACATGGAGTTTCACTATATGCTAGCTTTGGTCCAATAATTTCAATTTCATTAATATTATTTACAGGTGCATTTGCTTGGCTTGCAGGATATATTAATGAAAAATGTAGTGATGGTTCAATAATTCCAAGCTGGTGTTTACATGGTATTGCTAACACTATTGCATGTCTTTGTGATGCATTTCAAGTTGTTAGGTAAAAATTGATAAAATTTTCATGAATTGTTTTCATAAATAACCTCATAATCAATATTTATGTTAATTTGAATATTTTTAAATAATTAATTCAACTATATCGTTTTTTTAGCAAAGTTTAAAAAATTATTGGAATTTTATATCCATTGTCTAGTTTTTGTAAAAACCTCAAATCCTTTCTTAAATGGATAATATTGCTGACTTGATTCAAATATTATTGTTTTTACATGAACAAAAGATAAGTTTTAAACTTTTATTTGATGAATTAGAAACTCTTATTCTATTTAAATAACTAATTGTGATAATTAAGTAAAATAATGGATATTTTTAAAAAAATATTTATAATATCAAATTAAAATATAATTTATTAAAATTTGTTAAAAATAACAATTTTATAACAAAATATAATATAATTAATAAAAAACTTTTAAAAAAAATAACAATTTTATAAAAAAATATAATATAATTAATAAAAAAATTTGTTAAAAAATAAATATAATTAACAAAAAAAAACTTTATAAAAAAAATAACAATTTTATAAAAAATAAATATAATTTATAAAACTTGTTAAAAAAACTTATTTTATAAATAAACATAATTTATTAACTATTCAATGGTGCTAAAATGACAAAAGTAGCTATTGTTGGAGCAAGCGGATATACTGGTGGAGAATTAGTCAGATTATTAAAAAACCATGAAAAGGTAGAAATTAGTGCTATTACATCACGAAAGTATGATGATACTCCAATATATAAAGTACACCCCAATATTAGAAATTCAGACCTTATTTTTAAAGATTTAGAACCAAATTCCTTAGATGCAGACGTTGTTTTTACAGCTACTCCTCATGGAGCATCTATGAAGATTGTACCAGAAATTTTAGAAACAGGAGCTAAAGTTATAGATTTGAGTGGAGATTACAGATTTAAAGATATAGCTACTTATGAAAAATGGTATGAAATAGAACATACCTCTCCTATAAAGGCTAGCTATGGACTTCCTGAAATATACAAAAAAGAGATTAAAAAAGCTAATTTAATAGCTAATCCTGGATGTTTTCCAACAGGAGCTATTTTAGCTAATTTACCATTATCAAAAGAAAAATTAGTTGAAAGAATAATTATTGATTCTAAAACTGGAATTAGTGGAGGAGGAGTTATTCCATCAGCAGCTTTCCATTATCCTACTTGTAGTGATAATGTAAGCCCATATAAAGTAACAAGTCATAGACATATGCCTGAAATCCAACAAGAGCTTGGAATGTATTCTAATGTGAAAGTCTCATTTACTCCACATTTAGTTCCTGTAATAAGAGGAATATTAACCACAAGTCATAGCTTCCTAGAAGATGAATCAGTTTCAACCGAAGATTTGGTTAAAATATATAAAAAGCAGTATAAAGACGAAATATTTGTAAAAATACTGGAAAATGGAGAAATTCCTCAGTTAAATTCAGTTCGTGGTTCTAATTTTGCACATATAGGTTGCTTTGAAATCGATGAAACTGGTAGATTAGTTATTGTTTCTGCAATTGATAATTTAGTTAAAGGAGCTTCAGGACAAGCTATACATAATATGAACTTAATTTGTAGATTCAAAGAAGATGAAGGTTTAAATAGCTATGGTTTACACCCATGACAATAAATTAAAATAATAATTATCACCTAATTTAAACCCTTACTATTACCCCCTAATTCCAACCCCCACTATTAGCACCTGTAATTCCAACCCTTACTATTAGCACCTGTAATTCCAACCCTTACTATTAACCCACTAATTCAAACCCCTACTATAACACCCATAATTACAAACCCTTACTATTAACCCACTAATTCCAACCCTTACTATTAGTACCTGTAATTCAAACATCAAACAATAATTTTTGAGTGATAATTTTTCAATTTTTATAAATTCATTTGATATTATTAGCTAAGGACTAATAAAAAGCCAATAAACTTTCAATAGCATGAAAAAACAACAGAAGATATTATTTTTAGCTAATGGCTAATAGAAGAGACAATAGTAAAGGAGATAAATCATGAAAACAATTATTATATACTTTTCTGAAAGTGGGAATACAAAACAAGTTGCAAAAACTTTATCTTCATTATTATCTGCAGATTTAGCTGAAATAAAAGATATAAAATCAAGAATTGGATTTCCTGAAAGGATTTTCTCAGCTATTGATGCTTTTAGAGAAAATAAAACTGAGACAATACCTGAAAAAGTTGAATTAAAAGATTATGGAGTAGTTTACTTTGGGACTCCAACATGGGCAAGTAATGCTACACCTGCAATTATCACAATAATCGATAAGTGTGATTTACAAGGAAAAGATGTGGTTTTATTTGCAACTATGAGTGGATCAGGAGGAGAATCTGCAATAAATAGGATGAAAGAAAAAGTTGAATCTCGTGGTGCTCGTGTTGTTGAATCTTTCACAGTTAAAACAAAAAATAAAAATTTATCTCAAATAAAAAAAGATAGTGAAAACATAGCTAAATTATTAGATTTGAGTTTATATTCATACTAATGACTTTTTCAATTCAATCAAAAATTTTACAACTTATCAAACTTTTTATAGATAGAACATATTCTAATAAGAAATATATAACACGATTATACTATTATTATAACCTATTTTTTCAGAGTATATGCTTTTTTTATTTTATTTTTTTTTTTTTTTATTATTATTAAAATGAAATAAATTTTTTAAAAAAAAAGAATACTCATATATTTGATTAAAACATATTTTTTATAGAATATATTAAAACATATTATAATAAGAAATAAATTTAATTAAATCATACTGAAAATAAATCTAATCCAATCATAGTGAAAATAAATTTAATTAAATCCTATTGAAAATAAATTTAATCAAAACATACTGAAAATAAATTTAATTAAATCATAGTGAAAATAAATTTAATCCAATCATACTGAAAATAAATTTAATTAAATCATATTATATTGCGATAAATTTATTTAAATCCTATTGAAATAATTTTTTTCATAAATATATATTCTTATAAAAAAATAATTAATAAAAATCAGTTATTATAATAATGAATAATTTAGATATCGATTATACAATGTTAAACTCATGGTGCTTTAATGTTAAAAAAATTTATAGACTCGTATAAGCTATTGATTGTGATTCCTATGATAATTACACTTTTATCAGTGTGTTTAATAGCTTTTAATGGTGTAGAAGAAGGAATTGAATTAAAAGGAGGAACAATAGCTATTCTAAAAATGAATGGAACAATGTCCTCTTCTGATTTGGAAGCCCATCTGAAAACTGCTTTGAAAATAGATGATGTTGATGTGGTTAGTAATACAGGTGAGGATGTAACTGTAGAAATGGGAAGTGAAATAAATCATGATGCATTTAATTCGGCTATAAAAGGCAAAGGCACAGTCGTTAGTTTTAATGCAATTGGTCCTTTATTAAGTGAAGAAGCTATGAGCCAAATTTATTGGGCAATGTTATTTGCATTTATATTCATGGCCATAGCTGTATTTATTACATTTAGAGAACCTGTTCCCTCATTTACTGTTATATTAGCTGCATTAACAGACATAATAATAGCTATTGGGGGAATGTCTCTATTTAATATCCCTTTATCAATAGCTTCTGTTGGTGCTTTGCTTATGTTAATTGGGTACAGTGTTGATACAAATATCTTGCTTACAACACGTATTTTGAAAAGAAAAGAAGGAACTATTATTGAAAGAGTTAGAGAAGCTATGAAAACTGGATTGACTATGAGCATTACAGCAATAGCAGCTATGACTATGTTACTCATAGCAACAATCTTTTTAATTCCTGAAGCGTCGACTTTAACTAATATAGCTGCTGTTTTAATAATAGGTCTAACTGCAGATATATCATCAACCTGGCTTATGAATCTTGGAATCCTTAGGTGGTATACGGAGAGATAATATGAAAAAAAGAAATATGTCTGAATTTTTCAAAGATAAACAAGTAATATTAATGGCTATATTTATTATAATAAGTATTATCAGCATATCCACTGCAGGAATTGAACAAGGTCTTGATTTAAAAGGTGGTTCTTTAGTTCAGTTACAATTAGAAAAACCTGTTGATGATGCTACAATGGATGTTATAACAGCTGTTCTTGATAAGCGTCTTAACATTTATGGAGTTAAAGATGTTAAAGTTAGATCCGCAGGGGACCAACTAGTTATTGTAGAAATGGCAGGAGCTACTCCTGAAGAAGTTGAAAGTCTTATTGGAAATCCAGGTAATTTTGAAGCTAGGATTGGTAATAAAACTGCTGAACCTGCATTAACTGGTGTTGACATAACAAATGTAGAAATGTATGAAATAACAGACACTGAATGGAATGTTCCTTTCCATATTTCAATAGAAGGAGCAGCACACTTTGCAGAAATGGCTCGAGGAAAAGGAGGAGAAAAAGTCTATATGTTTTTAGATGATGAGCTAATTAGTGATGACCCTCCAAGTTTATCAGCAGAGTTAGCTAATGGTGTTCCAACTACTCAAGTTATGGTTACTGGTGGAGCAAATTCTCCAGAAGAAGCTGAAGAAGAAGCAAAACAGATTTATACAGTTTTGAAAACAGGATCACTACCTGTTAAAGTGCAAGTTGTGGGATCAAGTACTGTTTCTCCAGAACTAGGTCAACAATTCCTTGAAGGTGCAGCAATAGCTGGACTTTTAGCTATTTTAGCAGTTTCTGCAATAATATATTTCAGATACAGAAAACCTATTCTTGTAATACCTATTGTTGTAACATGTGTTTCTGAAATTCTAATTGTTATGGGAATAGCTTCAATTATTCAATGGAATATAGATCTTGCAGCTATTGCTGGTTTGATTGCTGCAGTTGGAACAGGAGTAGACGATCAAATTATCATAGTAGACGAAATATTAACCTCTGAGAAAACTACTGAAAATCGCAGACGAACCAAAACAAAAATCAATGTGAAAAAAGCACTATTTATCATATTTGCTTCAGCAAGTACCTTAATTGCAGCTATGTTACCATTAGCTTATGTAGGTTTTGCAAGAGGCAGCAGTGGTATTGGAACATTAGCTGGTTTTGCATTCACTACCATTATTGGTGTTCTAGTTGGTATCTTAATTACAAGACCAGTTTATGCGAAATTCGTTGAAATATTTTTAAAATAAACAAAAAATATTTCAATTATTATTTCTAAAACACTTCAATAATTTTTAAATAGATTTCAACCATTATTTCTAAATACTTAAATAATTATTTTAATATTCAAAAAATAAAGCTATAAAATAATGAATGTATTTAGAAATACAATTAATTTTATTTTTTTAATCTAAACAATTAATATTTATATTTTTTTTAATAATAACATTATTTACCTTATTTTAGAAATTCTAAACCTTAAAACTCATTTTTTTAAAATTAATAATATCTTACTTAGCTATTTATAACTATTTTTTTCAAAATTATTGTCACTTCTATGAAGTTATTAAAGAATACCTACTTCTATGAAGTTATTAAGGAATAGCTACTTCTATGAAGTTATAAAGGAATAGCTACTTCTATGAAGTTATAAAGGAATAGCTATTTAATAAAGATTTAAATCATTGAATTAAAGATTATAATTGTTAGTTTATATTAATAAACATGTTTAAATATAATATTTTAAAAATATGATTTTAAAGATTTTTTTATTAAAAATAAAGAAAATTTTTTTCTACATTTATATTCCTTGAAGAAAAGTTTGAATTAAATTATTTATAAAAAATTAATTAATTTTCTAAAAATCAATTTTATTTAAATTATTTTTTAAAATAAATGGTTAATAATTATTTTTTTTAAAAATATATATTATAATAATTTTTGATTAATTAATTGATCTTTATTAAGGATTTTAAAAAAACCATAGCTTAAAAACTTTATTTCCATAAATATAATAAAAATTTAATAAATAAATATAAAAAGGTTTTAAACATGAAAAAATTACCTATTGGTATTTCTACTTTTTCTGAGTTAATTGAAAAGGATTATATCTATGTGGATAAAACACGAGACATCTATGAGATGATCAACACAGGCAAATCATTTTTTTTGTCACGTCCACGAAGATTTGGTAAATCATTATTAGTTAGTACTTTAGGAGATTTGTTTGAAGGGAAAAAAGAGCTTTTTAAAGGTTTCTATATTTATGATAAATGGAAGTGGAAAGAGAAACACCCAGTAATATATTTAGATTTTGGAACACGACCATATGATTCAGCAGAAAAATTAAAAAATTCTTTAATATCTTTTACTGATAGAATAGCTAGAGATTTTTCACTTGAACTGTTTGAAAATGATTTATCTTCTAGATTTGATGAGTTAATTAGTGAAATTCATAAGAAACTAAATAAAAAAGTTGTCATTTTAATCGATGAATATGACAGAGCTATTGTAAAGAATCTTTCTAATCCTCAAGTATTGAATAGTAATAAAGCAGTACTTCAAACTTTTTATGGTGCTTTAAAAGCTGCGGATAAACATATTGAGTTTCTTTTTGTAACTGGTGTTTCTAAATTCACTGGAACCTCTCTTTTTTCAGACTTTAACAGTCCTGACGATATTACTTTAGATTATAAGTATAGCTCTATCTGTGGTTATACACAAGAAGAATTAGAAAGAGAATTTAGTGAATGGATTGACAAAACATCCAAAAGTTTTAATTGCCCTGAAGAAACACTCCTCACATGGATTAAGAAATGGTACAATGGTTACTCATGGGATGGTAAAGTTAGAGTTTATAATCCGTTGTCAATTTTAAATCTTTTCTCTAAACAAAGATTTGCTAATTATTGGTATAGAACAGCAACACCAAGCTTTTTAAAAGATAAAATTATAGCTAAAAATAATCTCGAACCTCTTTTAGATGAATTCAATGTTTTTGCTGAAATGTTAGATAGTTCTGATCCTTTAAATCTTGGTGAAATCTCTTTGCTTTTTCAAACAGGTTATTTGACCATTAAAAAAGCAGAAATCAAAGAAGGTATGGATTTTTACACGTTAGCTATTCCCAATAATGAAGTTAAGAAATCATTATTTGAAAACTTGCTAAAGGAATATACTGATAAGAACTTGGAAGAAATTCAGACCATGAAAATGGAAATAGCTAATCAACTTAAAAGTAATGATAAAATCGGATTAGAAGAGAATATTAGCTATTTACTAGCTAATATTCCATACAAAATTCATGGAAAAGATGAGAACTATTACCCTAGTATTTTTTTAGTATGGTTACAAACCATGGGCTTTAATATAGAAGCTATTCATGTTACAAACATTGGAGAAATAGATTCTGTAATAAACATTGAGGAAAAAACAATAGTCGTTGAAATTAAGTACTCTAAAAGTGAAAAAGAAGAAGATTTAGATAAAGCTATAAAAAAAGCATTTACACAAATTCATGAGAGAAAATACTTTGAAAAATATTTAAAAAGAAAAAATGTTCAACTCTTAGCTATTGCCTTTAATCGAAAAAATGTTTTATGTGAATTTAGAGAAGTTTGAATCTATTTTTTTAAAATTTAAATTCTTTTATTTGCTTAGCTTTTTGTCTTTTTTTTGTCAAAACCATAGCTTTCAAAAGAATATTTTATGGGATATATATTTCCTAATTATAATATTTATATCTTAATTGTAATATATATCTCCTATCCAAACACCTTTTTTTGAATGAATATTTGATACTATAAAGTACAAATCAAAATAATCAATTTCAAAGGTTTTTTTCTTCAGGAGAATAAGTTTAAGTATTCTTAATTTTTTGAAAACTTTTTTAAATTTTCATTTAAAGCTTTTTTCACAGCATCATGATGTAATTTAGAAGCTAATTGTTTATGAGATTCTTCATCAGTAGCAAATAATTCTATTTTATGGCTTTTACAAGGATAATGTTGTACTCTTAACCCTGCTAACTTGGCAGAACCTTTTACCTTTTTTCCAATCAAACCATTAGCTACAAAATTAGTTGCTCCACAAGGAGAACTTTTTAAAACTTCAATATCGATAATTCTTTCATTTTGACAATTTATTTTAATTTCGGGCTTTCCAAATTTAGAAACAAATTCATTATAATCTTGATTTTCATGTGATTCCAACTCACACAAAACATCTGGAACAGAAACATTTTTATATTTTAATAGCTGGTTTTTAAACCCTTCACCTTTCCAAATTCCAATGATTATCCATGAAACCTTATTATGCAAGTTTTCCACAATTTCTAATGTCATATCTGCTTGTTTGATATATGTAATTATAATGTCAAATTTTGATAGATTATCTATAATTTTTTTATCTAGATTTATATTATCTATAAAAACTCCACTAGGGGATTCAATATGAATTAATTTAGTTTCAAATTTTTGCCTAATTGTTTTATAGGATCTTTCTCCATATGGAGATTCATCTCTAACAATAGCTACTTTTATCATAGATATCCCATAATTAAAATTTTTTATAGTTAATAATTAAGTATAGTATTTTACTTAATCATATAACTAATTAAGCTTTGTAAAAATCCTATGCTCCTATCTTATTAATTATCTAATCTCTTGGGAGTTTTAGAATTTCGGGAGGTAATGGCTGATTTTCCAGATTCTTTCTCAAAACTATTTCTCGCATCTTTTGCTACCCTTCCACCTCGTTTAGCTACTGTTTTACTTTGATCAAAACCATCAGGATTAGTAATTTTTGAAATTTCAGTAGTAGCCACTTCACCAAACATGTTGAGAACCAGTTCTAAATTAGACATATTATCTCTAAGGCTTTCTTTTTTTAGTTTTTTGAACTTTTTATACTCTTTAGTGTCCATTTCAGCCCAAATTTTAGTAATTTCGTCAGTTAATATGGCATATTCAATTCCTTCTTCAACACCTGATCTTTTCCACTCATCAGTTAACTCTTTTCTAATTTCAATTGATTTTAAACGTTGAGTAATCCATTTTTCAGAGTAACCTTTGGCACGATAAGTTTTAACAGCACGATCAATAGTTAATTCGGGATCAACTATTTCATCAAGATGTTCTTTGCCAATTTCAGCTAACCATATTTTAAATGGTTCAGCATTTGGTGATGGAACTGATTGAACAAGTCTTAAAACTTGTTTAGTAGTAGCTACATCAGTTTTATAGTATTTACCATCAGAAGAAGGTAATTTGAGTTGTACGATATTTTCGTACAACTGATTTCCTCCTTCAGATTTTAGCTTAATTTTCAGATCACTCCAATATCTTCTTGGGTTTTTACTTTCAGTAAGAACGGTTATAACATCAATCACTGAAAAATACCAATCTTCTTCATTTTCATCCCATATAGTCCTAATTTTTTTATTTTTGAACAATTTAACCCTATTTTTATCTGACATTTTAACCATCACTCTCAATAATATAAAACCATAAATTAGAAAAACAGAATTTTCTGCTGCTGTCAATTTAAGTTAATTTAATACTTTTATTCAGTTATAGTAAAAGACATTTGATTTAGAAATGATTATTTTTAAAAGAGTGTGGTTAAAAATGTTTGAATTTATTAAAACCACAATTCTAATAAGATTTTGAAATTTTTTTTTTTTAATAAGTTCTGTCGATTACTATAATCCTATAAAATTAGGACCCTAGTTTTTGGGAAAAATTGAAGATGTTTGATATTTGATTTAATATGTTTAGAGTTCATAGTATGCTTATCCTGTAAAATTCAAACTTGCTGAAAATCAACTATAAAGGAAATACATTTAATTCCAATTCCCTGCATTTTTTAAAATTTTACAAAGTTTTAAGTGAAATTCATGTGTACTTTTAGAAACTTAATATAGTTTTACCTGAATTATATTAAATAACCACTATTCATCTTCAATTTTTCATGAAAATCTAGCACCCTAATAAAAGTATTAAGATGTTTAGAAATGGAACTGTTAATTTGTAGTTGTTGCAATTTTTAAAAAATGATTTTGAGATTGAATTTGCAAACGCTCTATTCTTCAAGAGAAATTTTTCTTACCCACTAACTTTTTGACAGTCACTATAACTTCTTAAATTATTTAATTTCTTTATTTAGATTTTTGTAAAAAATTTATAAGCGTTTACTTAAGTTGACAGCATTGCAATATTTTCCCAACAAATCATAATACTAATTATAAAAAAAGTATTATATAAATCTTTCTTAAAAGATAAAAATTGATATAAAATAGTTCAATTAGGATAATTTTCAGTAAAAACAAGTTAAAATGTAATATAAGAATAAAAAAACTCAATTTTCTACAAGGGCTAGGAAATAATTATTTTTGTGCAGTTCTATAGATTATTGTCTAGATGAAAATTAATTATTTCGCACTCTGTATAAAAATAAAGATTATATAAAAAAAATAAAAGTAGAATATTTAGAAATATCTTTCTAATATTCCTTCTAAGACTTTCGCATGACGACCTTCGTCTTTAGAACTTTCATTGAAGAAATCTGCAGGATCATCGAGATTTGCACCTTCAGCTTTTACAGATGCAGCTTTTTTCTCTTTGTTTGCCATTTGTTCTCCTTCAAGCATCATTTCTAAATTTTCTTTTAAGGTTGGTTTTATAACACCGTTCATTTCTGCAAATCTTGCAGCATGATCTGCTTCTTCATAAGCTAATCTTTTTAAAACTTCACCTACTTCACCTAAACCTTCTCTAGATGCTTGTCTAGCCATAGCTAAATACATTCCTACTTCTTGACATTCACCATTGAAATTAGCTTTCACTGCTTCTTCTAAGTCAGTTCCTTTTGTAACGCCGACTTCATGTACATTATCCACCATAATTACTCTCCATTAATAGTTTATTTATTCAATCAATTTTTTTATAGCAAAAAATATAGCTATTAATTGAATATTTCTTTTTCATTATTATTATAATTTTCATTTAAAATTTATTGTTATAGTTAGAGAAGAAATTTTTTGTTTTTCTAAAGTTTTTATTTATCATCAAATAATTTTTTATTTCATTAATTATTTTAATTATTTCTTTTTATTATAGATATTAAGGATTAAATTAAATATTTTTAATATAATAATGTTAATATTAATAAAAAATGAAATTAATAAAAATATTATCCTTGTATAAACATATTATTTTAGCAAAAATTAAAAGTCTTTCACTATAATTAATTTCACTATAGTGCTCGACATTTGATTTGAAAATGATGTTAATTTTAAACAGGTTTAAAACCCTTTAAATCATATTTTATTAAATACAATTGATAAATTAATCAAGATGGACATTTTCAAAAGTTTTGTCGAATACTATACTGTCATTTTAGGTTATTTTTATAAGCAATTAATTTTTTGAAAATGTGAATCAATTATCTTAAAAATTTGATTGAAATTGATTTTGAAAACATTGTTTTTATGAGCAGATTATTTACACAAGAACATGTTGCTCAAAAAATTAAAACTCAAAAAGGCATTAAAAAAGTGAATATACATATAACTCAAAAAATTAAAACTCAAAAAGACATTAAAAAAGTGAATATTTCTAAAGATATTTTTGCACTATTTAATATGGTTGAAAAAACTTTGGGATAATTTAACCTGTGCAAATCCTAAATAAATCCATATCCTTTTCTTAAGAGAATGGAGAATATTAATATTTTTAAATAATAAGAAAATTTAGTGCAAAAAAAAAGTTCCTTACTATATAAGGAAAATATATCAAAATGTTGTAACCCTAATACCTGATATTATGCTCATAAAAAAAATAATAGTGATTAGTTGGCAGCAAAATGAAATTCCCATAGACCAAAATCCATAGTACACAAACAAAACGCAATCAAACTTAACTACTGGGATCGAAACGAGACCAGGTATAAACCCCAACGCTATGACCGCCAAACTAAAATAAAAAGAATAAAGAAAGTAATAAAAATAATAGTGAATGATAATAAAAATATATTATGAAAATATATTAAGAAAATGAACATAAAAGGGCTGGCAGCAAAATGAAATTCCCATAGATAAAATCCATAGTACACAAACAAAACGCAATCAGACTTAACTACTGGGATCGAAACGAGACCAGGTATAAACCCCAACGCTATGACCGCCAAACCCAATAAACAATAATGATAAATATAATAATGATAAAATGATAAAAAATAATAAACAAAATAATGCCATATTATAAAAAAAACTATACACTTTCACCCTAAAACTGAATACACCAAACCAAAACACAAAAAAACAAGAACACAAAAAACACAAGGAGTACTGCAAAAAAGACAGAAAACAAAGCAAGCGAACAATTGGGAGCAGCGGACTAAACAACTCGGAAAAAACCTCGAAGCTTACATCCCTACCCCATCAAACAAGTCTTCTACTCACGTTCTAAAGCAGTCTATT
>WRMT01000050.1 GCA_009777005.1 Methanobrevibacter sp.
ATTTTTTAAAAAATTTTATTTTTTAAATTAAAATTTTTTTAAAAAAATAACTTAAAAACAAATATTTTTTTTTTTTTATTTAAAAAAAAAAAAAAAAAAAAAAAAAAATGAATTAAAATTTTGATTAAAATTTTTCAACACCAACGTTTTGAGATACATTGAACTGATTCTTAACTATTAAATAAGCTATTTCGTCTATTTAAGAATATACCTACAATTAATATCAATATAAATACCACGAGAATCAGGGTTAGTGAGTCAACAGATTCAATAGTTATTTGGCTGAAATTTTGTTCTAAAGCTTGATATATATTAGGAAGAATGAGAGATGATGCTAAAAAATACAATCCCAAGAAAAACATAAAGTTACCAAGAATTATTGGATAAGGTTTACTAATAACTTTAGTAATTATATGAGATAAGAAATATGTCGCTATTATAGTTAATGATAGAGCTAATGCTACATATTGACTCAATACAAAGGTCCCCATTCCAACAATTGGTGCCAACATTAATATACTAGCAATTATTGATCCAAAACAACAAGGACATGGAGCTATAACCGCTAAACAAGTAGCAGTTGTTGTATTTTTATCATGAATTTTCCATTCTCTAATTGTAAATAATCCTGAAATTATCATTATACTTGCCATGATTAAGAAAAACCATGTGTTATATGTATTAAGCATTAGTGATAATTGGTTTAAATACATTTCAGCTATTTTACTAAAAGCTAAGACACCTAAACCATAACTAATAGCTATTGTAAATGCATATTTTTTATTTAAATGAGATAATCCAGATGCCAATCCAATTTTTATCCCAAATACTAATATTGCTGATAAAATACCTAATTGCCATAAAATTGAAATTATATCCATTCTTTCATGCTCCTATTTTAAGTATATTTTTCAAAATATATAAAGTTAATTTTATATTTTATCAAATGTCCTTTAGTAAAATATGAAAGTCATAATATACTTGTCAATTTTATTCCCATAAATATTGTATATTTATCAATTGGTTCATCACAGGGGAAAATTGAGAATGATAAATAAATAATGGAAAAAGAAATTAAAAAAAAAGCTTATCCTCTGCTTTCATTAAGATAATTCATTATATTATCCGAATTTGTATCAGTTTGGTTTAAATAGTTTAAAAGCTCATTAGGATTCACATTACCATCAAAACTTTTTTGTAAAATATCAAAAATATCATAACCCTCAATTACAGTAAGGTAAAACACTAGTATCACCCAAATTAAAATTATAGCTAAAAGTATTATAATAGCTATTATAAGAGTTTTTTTTAGTTTCATTGAATTATAACCTCTTAAAATATAAATATATCTTTTTAAAGATTTTTTTCCTTTATTATAGTCTTGAAAGAAAAATCGGGATTACAGAGTAAACTTTACCACATGAAGTAGATTTTTTCAAATTAGAAAACGAAGATTTTTAAATATAAAATGGTTTATAACCTTATTTTATTAAATTAATGCTTAAAATTCATTCACTGCTTGAAAATTGATTACTAAAAATGAAATAATATTTAAAAAAAAAAAAAAATAGGATATGAATATGGATGTGGTTTATCCCTATTTTTATCCTAGTATTAATTAAATCATTTTATAATAATTTAATTAATAAATAATTTATGAAAATGCAAATTTTTGCCTTAAGTAAGGAAACTAAGGAGGAAGGTATGATTATAAATGAAAACTTACTTTTTCAACAAATATATCTTATCACAAATTATATCATTTATCAAGATAACTTGATATTTAATCAATTGTACTTTATTATATATAAACTTTTTTTAGAAGATGGTGTAAACATCCAAAAAAAAAATATTTAATATAATATATATTTCTTAATTTAGAGAAATATTACTTAAATAAGATACATATTTCTTAATAAAGATACATATTACTTAAATATAATATATATTTCTCAATTAATATTTTTTTAAATGAAAATAATTATTGTTAAAGAAATAATTTTTTGCAAAATATATTTTGATTAAGCTTAATAAAATTTAAATATATTATAAAAATGTATTTATTCAAATAAATAATTCAATATATTTATTTATTATTAAAAATAAGAAGTATAATAAACAATATGAAAAAATTAATATATTTCAGCCAATAAAAAATATTTAAAACTCGAAAATTCTGTCTTAAAATATAATAGAAGGAAAAATTGGCAAATCTAAAAGTTAATAAAGTTGTCCAAAAAAGCCATATTTAAAAAAAAATCATTTTTCTTAAAAAAATGTATAATCATTAGCATATGTTATCATTTAAATTTATATATTTTTTTACACAAAGATTTTAATATTTTATTAAAAAATTAAATTTGATAAAAAATATTTATATTATTAACTATTCATTAAAAATATTTATTAGCTAAAAAATTTAATTTATAAAAAGTTATTTCTTAAATAAATTGGATATATAGTTTAAATAAATTAAATAGGCAATTTAAACGATTATTAATAATATAAATAATTAATTGGAATTTAAAATTTTTTATTTATAAATAAAAATTAAAATATATGTTAAATAATATAATATTAGCTATTTCATGAGTATTTCTTTTTAAAGCTTTTTTTATTTGTTTAAATAGCTTTTTTAAATTAAGAATAAATTAATCATTATTATTAGCTATTTTAAGAGTATATATGGAATATAATTTTTAAATCGTAAAAATTAAGCTCATGAAATACTTTCACTAAGTTATCTTTCCATTTACTTATTTTTCATATTAACTATATGGCTAGACAATAAATTTATTTAATATAAAACTAATTGAATTATAGAATGGAATAAATTATTAACTATCTTTTATATATTTATTTTAAATAATTATTATCAAAATTTTTTCATTAAATAAATAATTTTTTTCTAGGAAAATTTTATTATAATTTAATACTTATTATAATTAAATAATTATTATAATTTAATAATTTTATTATAATAAAATAATTTTATTTTATTAAATTTTATTATATTATACTAATGAAAATATTCATACATTCATTTCATTAATTCATGAAACTTAAATTAATACTTCAAGGAGTTTTACTATGTCTGATATTGTGAGAACATGGCGTCATATTCCTCAAAGATACAATCTTATTGGTTCAAAGTGTACAAACTGTGGTGGTGTATACTTCCCTCCAAGAGTTATATGTCCTAAATGTAGGAGAAAAGGAAATATTGAAAATCTTCAATTTAAAGGAAAAGGTAAAGTTTATAGCTATTCTATAGTTCATACTCCTACTGATGATTTTAAAAAAATAGCTCCTTATCCAGTAGCTATTGTAGAATTAGATGAAGGAGCTAAATTAACGACACAATTAGTAGATTGTGATTTAGATAGCATTGAGATTGGAGATCCAGTTGAAATGGTATTTAGAAAAATTAGAGAAGATGGAGAAGACGGAGTAATTTCTTATGGATTCAAATTTAAAATCTCAAAATAATATTGGTGTTCTTTTAGTTAGTCATGGAAGTAGCTTACCTTATGCACAAAAAACCTTTAATGAAATATGTGCTGCTTTTAAAGAAGCTACAGGTTATATAACTGAAGTTGGATATATGAAAGTAGCTGAACCTTCTCTTCCAAAAGCTATTGATAATATCCTCCAAAAAGATGAAAATATTAAAAAGATAATAGCTATACCTGTTTTTTTATCACATGGAATTCATACAAATATAGATATTCCTATAATATTAGGTTTAAATCCAAAAGAAACAGATCCAAGATGTCCTGATGGAAATTATCCAGAAGATCATTATTTAAGTGGTTTAGAACCTGTTAACTTTAAAGGAAAGATTGAGCTACTTGACCCAATTGGTCCAGACCCATTACTTATAGAAATTATTGAAAAAAGAATATCTTCAGCACTTAAAGAGTCTAAAATAGATACAAGTCCTGATAAAACTGGTATTTTACTTATCAGTCATGGAAGTAGATTAAACTATAACCGTGAGTTTATAACAAAAGTTTTTAATCAATACAAATCAAATACAGATTATATTGTAGGGCAAGGATTTATGGAGCTAATGGAACCTACAATACCAGAAGCTGTTAGTAAATTAGTCAAAAATAATGATTTAGACAGATTAGTAGCTGTTCCAGTATTCATAGCTCCAGGAGTTCACACAACTCGTGATATTCCAACAATTTTAGGCATTATAGATGATGATTCAGCTAATGATCATTCTCATTCCCATGATCATCACCACTCCCATGGAGATTCCCATGAACACCATCATCATAATGAAAAGATTGATTTTGAAGGTGAAGTTCTCTACACTGATCCATTAGGTGCAGATTCTTTGATTATAAAGATTATTAAAGAAAGAGTAGAAAATGAAATTAGAAATGGCTAATTATTGTTAGCTATATATCTATTGTTGATTTGAGTGAAGGAAAAATAATTCTTCAAATATTTTAATTTTTAAAATATTTTTTTTAAATTAATATCCTTCTATTTATAAATTAAATTTTTTATTATATTTTGAAATTAGGAGTTATTTATTTTTTAATTTTAAATTTAATTTTTTATTATATTTTGAAATTAGGATTTATTTATTTTTTATATAAAAAATTTATAAAGTTTACAGACTAAATAAAAAAATTAAATGAATTCACATCACAGAGGATTGTAAAAAATAGCTTTGAATTATATTTTCTAATCAATAGCTAATTTTAAATTTTATAAAACATTTGGATGATAAAAATGGAATCAAATAAAGCAAATCCTAGAAGAGAAAAAACTGGAGTATTGCTTATTAGTCATGGAAGTAGACTTCCTGAAAGTATTGAAACAATTAACAGATTAGCTAATATGTATAGAGAATATACAGATTTTAAAGTTGGTGTAGCATACATGGAACTTCGTGAACCTAATATACCAACAGCTTTAGATGATTTGGTAAAAAACACAGAAATTGACACGATTATAGCTGTGCCAGTTTTTTTATCTCATGGAATGCACACTACTCGTGATATTCCTAAAATACTGGGTTTAGCTACTGATAATCATAAAGATACAGCTAATCAGGATGGTCATAAACACGATCATAATCATGGGCATCACCATCATGGGCACGACCACAACCATGAGTCTGAGAAGGTAAGTTTCAATGGAAAAATAATATATACAGAACCTTTGGGAGCAGACCCTTTATTAGTTGAAATAATTAAAAATAGGGTGAATACAGCTTTAAATGACTGTTGATTAAGGATAATATAGCTTTATTCTTAAATATTATTAAATTTTTTTTTAATAAAATAAGTGGCGAATATTAAAGATTTTCACTGATAAATTTCCTACATTCTTCTATGAATTCCTTTGCATCTTTTAAATCTATTTTTGCCTTTGTTTTTTCAGCAAAATCAAACTCATAATCTACCTTATTTCTATCTTCTTCCAATCCAGATAATTTTTTAGCTATTTTTTCATCAAATTTGTCTTTAATAACATATTCTAAACCGAATTTGCGGATAAGACCTTTGTGTGTTTTAGTTGATATGCCTTTTTTAAGTAATAAAGCTTTTGCAGCATAAAATACTACATATATGAACGATTTATAGAAATATTATAACGTTCATGATTGAAACTAAATTCAGCATCATCTAAGGTTTCAATTGCTTTTTTAAATATTATCACTGCTTCATCCAATTACAACACCTTCCTTATCTACATTGGAATAAAAAGAAAAGCTTTTATATTTTTCATAATGAGTTATAGGGATTATTTTAGCAGAAAGATACTCTCCACTTTCAAGAAGAGTCCTAAATGTTTTACCATACACATCATCCCTAATTTCAAATTCATCCTCATATTTTTTAATAAAAATAAGTACATCAATATCAGATTCTTCGGTATCATCGCCACGAGCCACAGAACCAAATAAAACGATCTTCACAATTTCATGATGAATTTTTAAAGACTCTGCAAAATCAATAGCTAACTGTTTCCTATCAACCATAAAATAACCCTCCTTTAATAAAAAAATTACTATTCCTTTTTATCTTTATAGTAAATATTATTATTCATGTTTAATGTATTTAATCAATATTAATTAGTGTACTCAAAAAATGACAGAAAGCCAAAAATTCTTAGGAATTTTATTTTTTATAATTAGAATAAGATTAAATTATTCTTTATATATGAATTTAATAGGAGTTATAGTATTCGACAAAACTTTTGAAAATGTCAATCTTGATTAATTTATCAAATTTTATTTAATAAAATATGATTTAAAGGGTTTTTAATAAGTTTAAAATTATCATCATCTTTAAATCAAATGTCGAGTACTATATTCACTCAAATAATTCATGGAAAGTGAGAATAAAATGAAAGATAAAGAAAAAATTGATGGGAACTTGTTTTCCAGACAATCAAGAGCTGTTAAAACAATCATAACTTTGTTTGGAATATGTTGTATTGGATTAATTGTGCTTTTTGCTTTAAGTTCAATAATACCAGATTCAATGATACCGGGTAATTTTTCAGAATCAAAGTTATATGAAAATGAATACCTTTCATTTAAATATCCTCAATCACTTATAGATACTACTTTTTTTGAAGGTTATGATGAAGAAAGATATATATTTTATTCAAGATATGATGATACAGAACCTGAACATAATGGCATGACTGTTTATTCTGAAAAAATAGAGGAATCATTAGTTTCAACATATTTAGATAGTTTTTATGAAGATATAAATAGTTTAGACCGAGATTGGGTGAAAAATTTTACATTTGAAAAAATAGATTTTAATGGAATTCCTGCACTTACATTAACTGAAGAGTATTATGGAAGTGAATCGGTTAAATATGGAAAATTTTTATTTTTGGTTCACAATGATAATTTTTATACTATTTATTTCTGTAGTGACGATTTTAACAATGTTGAACATATGCATGAATTAGCTAAATCAAGTTTAATACTAAAATAATCTTTATTAAATAAATTTTTGTATTAAAAGTAGTGTAAAGTAAAATGAGGTATAATAATGAATAAATAAATTGTAATACTTTTAAACAAAATATATTTGTTCTTCATTATTTAATGATAGGTGTTCTGATAATTGGAAAAAATTGAAAGTATTACAGTTAGTGAAGAAATTTTTTGCTTTTTAAAAGTTTTTATTTATCCTTAAATTATTTTTTATTTCTTTTTATTCTAAATTTAACTGATTATTGTTAATTATTTTTAATATTAATCTTTTTAATATTAATAAAAATATTATCATTTTATAAAAATATTATTTAACAAAAATTAAAGCTTTTCACTATAATTAAAGTCAAAAAAAAGAAAATAAATTAAATTAAAAAAAATGAGATTTTGTAATCTTCAGTAATACGTTTATTTTAAAGATTTACCTTTAAAATTATTTAATTATCTTTAAATTGCTTTTTGGAGTTATTTACCTGATTTAACTATCACTATGGAAAAATTTATATATTGTTGATAATGTAATTTAACTGTCTAGATGTAAAATCATCTTAGGAATGTTGACTATGAATATTTTTTCTTCCTGTTTTTGATGGAGGTTCTCATTCATTGAGAACTTTTTTATCAAAATCTATTTTATCTCTATTGGCTTGACTATTACTTTTTAATCTCAAAAAAGTTTATTATACAATTTTTTGGAGGATTATTAAATTTTGCTGAAACAAAAATTCGGTTTCCATGAAAAAAGTCTTAAATTTTATCAATAACTATATAGTATATTCTCTCAATGTTTATTACAAATAAAATTTTATAAATAATGTTAAAAATCTTTAAATTAGATTTAAAATGATTTAAACGAGTATTTTTAAAAAATATTTTTTTTATAAATGTTAAAAAAGTTTACAAAATATAATATATGCCAATCTTTAGAAGAGAAATTTTTCCCACCCCTTAACTTTTTGACAGTTCAGTTCCAGTATTTAGCTAAAGTATTTATACTTAATAAGTAGATAATTAATAGTAATAATTACTTAAAAAAAGAATTAAAAGTAATTGTTATTTAGTAGAGTATAATGTTTTGGTGATTTTATGAGTAATGGAAAATCTAACTGGCTGTACTATGCTATTGATATAGCTAGTTTTTTTATTTTAATATTTTTAACTGGTAACTGGATTATTGCTTTTATAGTGAGTGGAATTATTGGATTTGCGTTAGAAAAGATTGATCCACTTTCTAAAATGTAAATTCTAGTTTTTAAGATTTTTTTAACATTTATTAAAAAATATTCTTAAAAAAAGTTTTAAATCTTATTCGAATGATTATTTTGGTTTTGTCTAAAATTCTATCAGAGATAAGCTTTAATGAATTTAAAAAAATTCAATAATTTTGTAAAAAATTATTATTCCTTATTTATTTTAAAATCTTTTTAGCTGCAATGTATTTATCTTCAACTATTTTTTTACCTTTATCTGATAATTTATTGTAGCTTCTTTCAAGTTTATTAAGTACAAACAAGGTACCTTCATCTATATCCATATTCTTATTTACATATGCCATTTTTAATAATGAAGGTATACTAAAAAAATGGGCCATGGCATCTGCATCAGCTACACAAACCTCTTCATTAGTGGTTTTTTCATTTGGTTTACTGCCGCGATGATTTAAAATGCATTTTTTAATATGTTCTATTTTGGTTATTTCTATTTTATACTTTTTAAGCAAATCTTCGGCAATTTCAGCACCAAATGCATGATGATTTTCTTCATACTCTTTATTAGTCACGGAAGCAATATCATGAAGAAGAGCTGATAATGCTACTATTTCACAATCAGCATTATATTTTTCACAATTAGCTATGGCAATTTCATATACTAATTTAATATGATGGTCCCATGCTCCAATACCATAAGCATTGGTTTCGACCTTACACCTTTTTTCAACTTCTTTGTATATGCTCTTTATTATTTTTTCCATATTAGCTCTCTGTCTTGTTACTATACTTGAAAAGTCTAAATTTTAGCTATTATTAAATATTCGCATCGAAAAAAATATTCTTGTAAGGAATATGTATTCTCATTAGAAATATATTGATTAAAATATATAATTATAAATGGGAAATATATATTCTAATCACGATATATAAATTATGATTAAGAAATATATTACACTGAGTATTTTTTTCATAGCTAAAATTTTCATAATCTATTTAAAATAAGCTATTTTGAAAAATACCAATTAAATAGCTAAATCCATTTACTTACTTAAATTTTCATAATAATTATAATCCTTATAATTATTTTATTGTTTTAATTTATTTAATTATAATCTTCTTAAATATTTTTTTTAAAAATTCTTTATTTTTTATTTAAATCTATTAAATAGCTATGCTGTCAATTTATGGGAGAATTAGATTTTTAATATTAAAAATTGCTTTTAATCAATATTTATTTAAATAAATACAAAATCAAAGCTGAAGATTTAATAATAAATAAAGATTAATAATCAAATTAAAAGAATATTATGGTTTGTAAAAACTTATTTTAATAATATTTTTAATATATGTCCTTTATTTAATTTATGAATTAAAATTAACCCTTATTTTAATCATGAAACATCATCTCTATAACAATAATGCCTTTTAAATTTTCAACACCTTTACTATCTTTTTTAGATTTGCTTTTTTCTCAAGCAAATATTTTTTATCCTCTAGGTTATTTTCATATAAATCTCCTTTTGAAGGTTTATATAAAATGTACCAATTACAACAATAAACATCTAATAGCTATTAATTCACTTTATATTTTTTTAAATGCTCATACCATTCTAAATAAAAATTTTCATCATGTTATAGTACTTGACATTTGATTTAAAAATGATGATAATTTAAAACTTGTTTAAAATCATTTAAATCATATTTTATTAAATAAAATTTGATAAATTAATGAGATTGGGATTTTCAAAAGCTTTGCCAAATAATATATATAATAAATTCATGAAAGCTTTAATAAAATATTCATAACAAAACCTTTATATTTATTACTTATTAAAACAAAATTAAAAATAGTATGAAAATAAATCCTGAAAATCTTATTATCAAAATTGCAAAGGAAAAAGATTTGAAACATTTAAACTTTGATTGTGATGATGATGATTTATGAATTCTTATTAAAAGATTCATTGAAAAATATGAAAAATAATCTTAATGTTATCTATCTTTGTGAGTTTAAAAATGAGATTATTGCTTTTTTTGCACTTTCAACAGATGCTATAAAAATAAATGAAAAAATATTAATGACATATAAATTAGGATAAAAGATTAATATTTAGCTAATTAGAGTGAAAAAAATTATTTTCACATATTTGCTATTAAATTTCATTTATTAAAGGCAAGTTTAGCTAAATAAGAATTATAATTCTATGAAAACAAATATACTGGGGTTGATGGTTTTTCATGTTCTTTTTTTTTTATTTTAAGAATTCCTGTTCAACCATTTACATGTAATATATTTATATCATAGCTATACATGTATTGAAATAATGAATAGTTAATATTATATATACAATATTTTGATATTTATCTTTAGTAATAAAAAAGAGAATATTCATTTTTTTAATTGCTAATAGGGGAACTAATTAATATAAATAATTAAAACCATGGGGCGATTTAAAATACTATTAGCTATATTTTTCTTTAAAAATATTATCTTAACAAATTTTTAATTTAAAAGATATTTTTTTTATTTAAATTAATAATAAAGATTTAAAATAAGTTTATTTTTAAATATTAATAAAAATATATAATTTATAATTAATTTAAAGAATTTTAATTACTTTAAAAGAAATATAAAAATTTCAAAATTTAATTTCTAGGACAAGATTTTTAAGGAAAATAAAGGGAAATAGCTATTCATTTCTTATTTTGTTACTCACCACTAATATAAAGAGAGGGATAGTGGTAAAATAACCTCTAATTTTATAATTAATTATAAAAGGAGGTGAAAAAACGATTAAGACAAATATAACTATAAATTCAAGAAAGATAATAATTTCGATTTTATTAGTATTTTCATTTTTAACAATTATTAGCTCAACAAATGCAGCAGTACTAAATCCTGGTGAGTTAAACCAAAGTGCAATTGACAGTGCAACTGATACAATAGAATTGGCTGGTGGACAAGAATATATCTTTAGTGCAAGTGAACTTGAAAGGTTTATAAACAAAACTCTCACTATAAAAAGTAATGATTCTTCACAAAATGCAATAATAAACTTACAAGGCAATAATAGAGCTTTTTATGTTCAAGATCATGGAAATTTAACACTCATAAACATTACAATAAAAAACGGAATTGCAGGAGCTAGATCAGGTGCAATCCATAATTATCAGGGGAATTTAACTTTAATTGGATGTATTATTACAAACAACACAGTTACAAAAACTGTTAGTGTAGATCCTGAGGGAGGTGCAATTTTTTCACATGAAGGCAATCTAATTTTAATAAATTGTACTTTTACAAATAACTCAGCTAATGATGGTGGTGCAATCTACAGTCAAAGAACCAATACAAGTATAATTGGTTGTGTTTTTGTAAATAATACTGCAGAAGCTGGTGGAGCACTTCGTGTAGCTAATGGTAATTTTACGGTTAATTGTTCTATTTTTATAAGTAACAAAGCTAATTACGGTAGTGCTTTATACATAAGTACTGGTAGTGTAAATGTTAGTTTTTCAGTATTTTATAAAAATGATCCTACAATGATTATAGTCTTTAATAGTGCTACTTGTATCTTGAAGGATAATTTTTATTTTTGGGTGAATCCAGATATAAATAACAATACTTTTATGAATTCACTATTTAATAATCTTACTGATGAACTTAGTAGTATTCAAGGTTTTTATTATTTAAACATTAGCAATAATATTGTTAATTATACAGGTGAAACACTAAATATTAGGTCTTTTTTAGCACATAATGACTCAACTTCTAGTAGTCAATTACCTAATTTTAACATTGATCTTTGGTATGGTGGACAAAGAATAACAAGTTATAATTATAAAACAGACGCTACTAATGGTTTAGTAATGATTAACTTAGCTAATAGTGTTGATTTGAGATATGAAGGAGACATTTTCTATCAAATAATCATTCCAACATCAATTAGCAGTACTAACTTAACGAATATTAGTATAAAAGGTGTTAATCCTGTTGTAACTCCAGTTATTGGAAAAACAAGCTCTTCATTAAAGCTATTTTTAGATGTTGCTTCGGACTATGGTTATCTTGTTGGAGAAACAGCTACTATTACATGGACTGCCCATGGAATAGCTAATCTCAATCAAATAGCTATTCTTAGATTTATTGAAAATGGAAAGGTTTGGCATGTAGATAATGTTATGCTAAGTGCTGGTAGCTATAAGCACACTTTTATCATGGCACATAAAACCTTAGATATTTTTTTGACTTTTACAGGTGATAGTTCAACTTATGGCTCTTCAGCTAAAGTTTCCACTTTTGTTGATTCAGTAAATAGTCATAGGACTTTTATTGAAATTAAAAATATGAGTAATTTAACAGTAACTAAAAAAGGCAAAATAGATATTGTTGTTTCTGATTATAAAGGCAATATTATCAAAGAGGGTAAAGTAACTTTAACATTTGACAATAAGTGGTTATTTACAGTGAATATTGTAAATGGTCTAGCTACATTTAACCATATATTTTTAAAAGCTGGTAACAATAGAACACTTAAAATTTGCTACTTGAAGGATGGTGACAATAGTGTTTCAACTTTTACTACTAATGTTCTTGTAAATAAAGGAACAGCTAAAGTAAATTTAGCTACTGCCCCTAAAACTAAGACAATAACTAATAAAATGACATTGACTTCAAGTGTAACTGGAGTAATATTCCGTGTTTCGGAAAAATGGTACAATACCATAAAATTCTACAATAATGGCAAACTACAACACCAAATCAAGGTTCCAATCAAGGTCAATAGCTACAGTACAGGTACAAGTATTCTGGATTATACCTTTAAAAAGAGCCATAACAATATGACAATACAAAGCATATTAAATGGTGGAACAAACTATAATAATGTTTTTGATTCAGTGAATCTTATTGTTAGAAAAACTTAAAACTTTAATTTATTTATTTTTTTTTACTTTTTTTTTTAAAATAAAATATAAATTTACATTGTATATTATAGTATTAGAAATAAAGTTTTTAAGTAATGATTTTTTTAAAAATTTTAATAATCATTTATTAACTAATCTTAATTAGAATAATTTATATTTTTTTATAGAAATAATTAATAACTATTTATTTTAAAAATTAATATAAATAAAATAGATTTTTAGAAAATTAATTAATTTTTTATAAATAATTTAATACAAGCTTTTCTTCAAGGACTATAACTTTTTTTTCTGAAACTAATTTAAAAATCATATTTAATAG